>DASVMC010000099.1:0-4495 GCA_036384555.1 Niabella sp.
AAAGTTTGGAAGTGATTTCGCTGCCTAAACGGCCTGGTAATAATTCGTACGCCTGCTTTATTTCTGCAATATCCGTTCTTCCGGTTTTAAAGAATACGGTCGCTGCCAGAATAAGGATAGCAGCATTTACCAGAAAGGCCATGTTAAGAGCAACCGTACTATCCCAGAAATTATATTTTAGCGCCTTTTTGATTCCATCGTCCGTGTTTTTGAATTTCCGGGTCTGTACCAATGCGGAGTGCAGGTAAAGGTTATGCGGCATTACCGTAGCACCAATAATGCCAATGGCGATATAAAGGGCTGCATCGTTTTGCAGCCTGGGTACAAACCCCGTTGCTACTTCCCTTAAATCCGGACGGGCTACCAGCAGCTGTATCAGAAAGGACATCGCAATAACGAAGATCAGACCAATAACAAAGGCTTCCAGTCGACGCATACCCAGGCGTTGCAGCAGCATGAGTAAAAAAGTATCCAGAACGGTTATTAGCACGCCGTACATCAGCGGCAGGCCAAATAATAACTGCAAACCAATTGCCATTCCGACCACTTCGGCCAGGTCTGTTGCTGCAATAGCTATTTCAGCAAGCAGGTATAAAATAAAGTTGATCCCTTTGGGATAGGCTTCCCGGTTGGCTTGTGCCAGGTCTTTATGCCGCACAATGCCCAGTCTTGAGGCCAGGCTTTGCAATAATAAGGCCATCAGGTTACTCATCAGTAACACCCATAACAGGCTGTATCCAAACTGGCTGCCGCCTGCTAAATCAGTGGCCCAGTTGCCTGGATCCATATAGCCTACGCTTACAAGGTAGGCGGGACCAAAAAAAGCCAGGATGCGCCTCCATTTGGGTTTGTGAGGGGCTGTTGTATCTACAGATTCATGTACCTCGCTTAATGAAAGCTCCGAATGATGCTTATTCATAATTGTTTACCAGGATATTTTGTGATAGTTCTTTTGAAAGTTGGGTAGTATGTTTATTCCCTGTTTTTATTTCAATTGACTGGTCAAAGGGGAACCGCTTTTTTATTTCAAGAACGGTACCGATTTTTATATTTTTTTCATCCAGCATTTCCAGTATGGCGTTGGACTGCAGTCCTATCTGGGTGACGATGCAGGGCGTATTTAAAGCCACATTGATAAGCATTTGGTTCTCCATTTTTGCGATGTTCCCTTTTTCATCCGGGATCGGGTCGCCATGCGGGTCAAATCTTGGGAATTCCAGGAACGCGTCCAGCTTGCTGATCAGTTTTGTGCTGCTTACGTGCTCCAGCTCTTCCGCAATTGCATGTACTTCATCCCAGTTAAACCCCAGCTTTTTAGAAAGAAAAAATTCCCATAACCGGTGTCTGCGGATGATGATCAATGCCTGTTTTCTGCCGCTTTCAGTAAGCGTACAGCCATAGTAAGCCTTATAGCTAACCAGCTTTTTTTGTTTTAGTTTTTTGAGCATATCCGTGACTGAAGCCGGAGCTGTATTGAGAAGATCCGATAAGCTGCTGGTATTTACCGGATGCTCATTTTGCTGCAGGTGATAAACAGCCTTTATGTAATTCTCCTCAGCGGCTGATATTTTTAATTCCATCTAAACTAAAATTTAGGCTAATCTAAAATATTATCCGCTCCCGGCAAAATTTATTTTTCTCTATATCAGGCAGGATTTTGTTTACTTTGTTCCATAATTAATCGCATATGAATAAACCTTTTTATTGTGTGTTGCTGGCGCTCATCCTCTTAGCTATGGCATGCGGGGGAAAGAAAAAAAGAGCATGGCAGGAGGGGATGAGGTCAATATGGACGAATTTATGGAGGTATACCCTAAACTGACACTCCCTTTTACCTATGGAGATTCCTCTTTCCCCGATAAAGAGAATGACTCTGACCTAATAGCCCCACAGGTTTTTCATCAGTTTGTTCCTGATTCACTGACCACTGCTGTTTTTGGGGCGAACGTGAAGCCCCGGTATTATCCCGTTGGAACCATTGACGCAGGAAGCGGGGATTTCTACCTTCTGTCGAGAGGCATTACCAATGCTCAAAAGATATTGCTGATTACCGCGTATGATCAAAAAAAGAAATTTATTGCCGGCCTGCCGGTTATAAAACTTACCCGGAATACGGATATTGCTGTTACGATGACGATTGATCCCAGGTTCAATATCAATAAAAATGCTACCCAAAAACTGTCGAATGGAATTGAGATTACCGGTAATGACGTTTATGTGCTGAATAAAGCTGCCGGAAAATTTATGCTGATCATGACAGATAGCCTGGGCGATGGTACTACGGAACTAATTAACCCGATTGATACCCTGCCCCGGAAAGAGAAATATTCGGGCGATTATGGAACAGGAAAAACGGAGCTGATCTCCATAAGGGACGGGCAACGGGAAGGACGGTTCCGGTTCTTTATCCACCTGGAAGAAAAAGACCAGCAATGCAAGGGTGAATTAAAGGGAGAAGCTGTTTTCAACTCACCGACCACAGCGGTTTATCGGCAGGGAGGAGATCCCTGTGTGCTCAAATTTATTTTTGAGAAAAACAATGTCTCTCTTCAGGAAGTAGAAGGATGCGGCTCAAGACTGGGGGCTTTGCAATGCTCCTTTAATGGCGTGTATCCCCGGAAAAAAGAAAAGAAAAAAGAGCCCTAGGTAACAACCGGTTTTATTCCGGTAGCTGCTATGGGCAGCTCAATACGCAACTGGTCATCTGGCTATATAACCGCCGTCAACAGGATAATAGGCTCCTGTTACAAACGAGGACTTATCTGATGCCAGCCACAGAACCAGTTCAGCTACCTCCTGTGGTTGGCCTAAACGCTGGAAGGCATGCTGTGATTCAAGGAATTTTAATGTTGCGCTATCTATATTGTTTTCTACCAGGGGAGTTGCAATAAAACCTGGTCCAACCGCATTGACCCGTATATTTTTTGCGGCATACTCCCAGGCGGCTGTTTTCGTTAAACCGACCACCCCATGTTTTGCCGCAACATAGGCAGAGGAATTGGCAAATCCGACCACCCCTAAAATTGAAGCCATATTTATGATGCTTCCGCCCTGTTGCAGCATCTGGGGAATCTGGTAATGCATTCCGTAAAACACACCATTAAGATTAATGTCGATCACTTTCTTCCATCCTTCCAGTGAAAGGTCCGCTACAGGGTTACTTTCTCCGCCAATGCCTGCGTTATTAACCGCAATATGCAAGGCTCCGAATTGTTGGACAGTCTCCTTTACCATCCTGTCGTTCGCTTCCGGTGAAGAAGCGTCTGCTTTAATAAAATGGGCATTGCTTCCGGCTTCTTTTGCCACTTTTTCTCCCAGTTCTTCGTTAAGATCAGTAAATACAACCTTGGCTCCTGCTTCCAGGAAGGATTCGAGGCAGGCCTTTCCGATACCGGATGCAGCACCGGTAATTAAAGCCACCTTGTTTTCTAACTGTTTCATGATAAAATGTTTTTAAAGCAGGTCCTTATCCTCTGTTCTTACGCTCATTGCTTTAATCTATAATAAACAGCAGCTCTGGTAATATGTTGACGGACAGGATTTTTATTAACCGGTATCAAGGGTGAAGCAGCAGCTGGACTTACCCGTTGCCATGGATATAATCCTGCAAGTGGCTGATGGTTTCCTTTTGTTGCAAGATCGTTTCTTTTACCACATCGCTGATAGAGATGATCCCGGATAGTCTGTTATTGCTGAATACAGGAAGGTAACGGATATTTTTATCGCTCATCAGCTCCATACAGCGTTCCACAGAGTCTTCAGGAGCAATCCGGGGCAGATCCGTGGACATGATTTCAGACACTGCCGTATCTGAAGAGTGCTTGCCTTTTAGGATCACTTTACGGGAATAATCGCGTTCCGTTATGATGCCCAGGTACTCATCCCCCTTTTTGACAACAAGGGAGCCTATGTTCTTTTCAGCCATTAACTCAAGCGCCTGGTACACAGTGGTGGAAGGGGAGATGCTGATGGCATCCTGGCCTTTACGGGAAAGAATGTTGGATACTTTAGACATAACAGCGGGGATTTTTAACAGCAATTTATTTAAAAAAACGTAAAAATCCTAATTGGATCACCCGGGCATGACCCATAGCCGTTAGCCGCTTTCTTCATACCGCAGGCCCGCTGGATTATAACCGGTCAACTATGAGCTATAGACTGCGTTCGCCTCGCTGTAATCTTTAATAACGTTGTACAGGGTACCTCTTTCAACAGGTTTGCGTTTGGCCTGCTGAATCAGTACTACCAGGTCCTGTGTGGACATAGAGGGCACCTGTTCTTCGGCACCAGCCATGGAGTAGATTTTTGTGGTATCATCAATGGTACCGTCGAGGTCATTAACACCAAACGATAAGGAAAGCTGAGCATTTTGCCTGCCCAGCATTGGCCAGTAAGCCTTCAGGTGCGGAAAATTGTCCATATAAATACGGGCAATTGCGTAGAGACGCATGTCTTCTATCAATGTAGATTCCGGCACGTGGCTCATATCATTGTC
>DASVMC010000100.1:0-2068 GCA_036384555.1 Niabella sp.
TTCCGGATTATTCCTGAAGTGGATTATTTTGTTATCGCTCAATAATAAAACCATCCAGGTTGCTGATAAAAATAAATCCGTTTTGATGCCGCTTGTTCTTATTTGTAGTATATTCCGATACGAAATCAGAAACGTTGAAGAACTGGAATTTAACATGTCTGTTATGCCTGGCATTCCTGGTTGCAGGCGCACAGCAGAAAAGCTATAAAACAGTTGCCTATTATTCCGGCGACAGCACTACTTTGCTGCAATATGATTTCAGTAAGATAACGCACCTGATCTATGGATTCGGTCACCTGGACAGCCTGGGGCATCTGGCGCTGTTCCGGTCAAAGGATACCGCGGCGCTAAAGGCATTTCAGATCATAAAACACAAATACCCCCGGTTAAAAACAATGATCGCACTCGGTGGCTGGGGCGGTTGCAAACCCTGTTCCGGCACTTTTAGTCACCCCGATAGCATTGAACAGTTCTCAGTATCCGTAAAAAAATTCTTACAGGAATACCAGCTTGACGGCATTGATCTTGACTGGGAGTACCCTGCAATACAGGGCGTACCGGATCATCCTTTTTCTCCTGCGGATAAACAGCATTTTACCAGCCTGGTAATAAGCCTGAGAAAAAAGCTAGGTGACAAAAAGCTGATCACATTTGCCGCAGGTGGCTTTCAGTATTATCTGAACGAGTCCATTGAATGGCAAAAGGTTGCTGGTGTTGTAGATTTCGTAAACCTGATGACCTATGACCTGGTACACGGGTACTCTACAAAAACAGGACATCAGTCATCATTATATGCTGCGTTGCCAGGTGAAGCATCTGTTGACAGGGCGATCCAATTCTTCAAAAGCATCCATTTTCCCCTTGGGAAAATAATTGTGGGCGTGCCTTTTTATGTACGCGTTTTCCAGGTAGATACCACCATCAATAACGGGCTTTTTCAGCCGGGCAGGTTCTTATTTATGAGTGGCTACCGGTGGAATACCGATTCTCTTTCAGCGGCGAACGGGTTTATCCAGTATTGGGATGATCATGCAGCGGCGCCTTACTGGTTCAATAAAGAGCGAAAGCTTTTTGCGACGGGAGATAATGAACGGTCCTTAAAATTAAAAACAGCCTATATCCGGGAAAACCACCTGGGCGGAATTATGTTCTGGGAGTTGTTTTATGATACCTTCAAAAACGGGTTGCTGGATGATCTCCGCTTCTGACATCTAATAATAAACCGGTATCAAAATTATTGCTGCTTACGGTCAGCGAGGACACTGATCGTGGCACAAGCCCTGGTTGGTGTCTTCATTAACCACTTGTGATGGCGTATTTTAATAAAATTGATCCCGGTGCATGATAATACCCGGTACCGGCATATCAACAAGAAAGGCCCATAAAATATGGGCCTTTCTTATAAAAACAATTAAAAATAGCTTTATTTCTTTTTTGCTGCCTTGGGTGCGATCATTGCCAGCATCCGCCGCCCTTCCAGCTTAGGCATGTTTTCCAATGTTCCAAATTCTGCCAGGCGCTCCGCAAACTTCAGCAACAATAACTGTCCCCGGTCCTGGAACTGGATGGCGCGCCCTTTAAATTGCACATATGCCTTTACTTTGTTCCCTTCTTTAAGAAAACCTTCAGCATGCTTTGCTTTAAAGTCAAAATCATGATCATCCGTATTGGGTGTAAACCGGATCTCTTTGATCTCCGTTGTTTTGCTTTTCGCCTTTAACTCCTTGTCCTTTTTCTTTTTATCGTATAAAAATTTATTATAATCTATAATACGGCAAACGGGAGGGTCTACTTTTGGTGAAATTTCAACCAGGTCCAACTCCATGTCCTGCGCCATTTTAAGCGCTTCCTGGGTGGGATAAATACCTTGTTCTACATTGTCTCCAACGAGTCTTACCTGTGGAACGCGGATAAAGTGGTTAATGCGGTGTTCTGCTTCTTTTTGCGGCTGGAATCTTCCTCTGAAATTTCCTTTGGGCCTGTTGCCACCTGGTTTAAAACCGGAACCCGGTGGTCTGTAAGCTGGTTTTTGTGGTACTGCCATTTAATTCTTTAAATTCTCCTCACT
>DASVMC010000101.1:0-4832 GCA_036384555.1 Niabella sp.
GAGTAAGGAGCGACAGGAGTGTCAATACGAATCCCGGAAATTCAAGTGCCCAGGGAAGGGTGAACGCCATCCGAGATCGGTTCTCCCAGGGCAATAGCAATTCTGCTCAACGTTATAACCAGTCCAGAACTGAAACGTACAGACCGAGTATGGATAACAACAGATCATCCACACCTTCCTATTCACCTCCCGCTTCTTCCGGCGGCGGTGGCGGACGGGCAAGTGGTGGCACCGGCGGCGGCAGCGGAAGAAGATTTTAATACTTAAAAAACGAATGATTCATGAAGAAACTCTTTTTAGCAGGTCTTTTGTTAACCGCTGGAAGTTATTTGTTTGCACAAACGCCTGAGGATGCGCTACGCTATTCCTGGTATCCTGCTCAGGGCTCTGCCCGTATCCAGGCTATGGGCGGCGCAAGTGGTTCCATTGGCGGGGAGATTTCCCCACTATTCACAAACCCGGCCAACCTTGGTTTTTATAAAACAGGAGACGCCGTTATATCCGGCGGGCTTAACATGCTCAATAATAAAGCTGCCTATTATGGCCAATCTGTCAAGGACAATAAAACCAGTGGTTTCCTGGGTACCACAGGAATTGTTTTTGCCAACACGGCAAGGGGCGGCAGGGCTTTAAAAAGTTCTTCTTTCAGTATTGGAGTGACCCGTGTAGCTGATTTCAACAACCGGATCGAGTTCAATGGACTGAACCAGAAAAGCTCTATGGCCGATATGTTTATAGAGGACGCTAATGCCCATAACGGAAGCCTGAGTACGTACGGAAGCCAATTGGCCTACAACGTGCACTGGATCGCAGATGATGCCAATAAAAATTTGTTTTCACCGGCAGATGCCATTGTTTCCAGCACCGGAGTGCAGCAGCACGGTACATTAATATCTGAAGGAGGTATTACAGAAATAGCTATTGGCGGAGCGGCTAATCTTAACGACAATGTTTACCTGGGTGGCTCTATTGGTATGCCGGTACTGCGCTACCGTGCAACCCGTACCTTTGACGAACTGGACCCTACTACGAACCCGAATAATCAGTTTGACGGAGCGCAGTTTGACGATTATCTGACAACAAAAGGGATGGGCATCAACCTGAAGCTGGGCGCTGTTTTTGCCCCGGTTCAAAATTTCAGGATCGGTGTTTCTGCTATTTCTCCTACCTGGTACTCCTTAACAGATACCTATGATGCGCGGGCCTGGGCTAATACAGAAAATCTTCCCCAGAATGAAGGTAAAAACGAATCGGAATCGCGGCCAAATGATGTTTCTGTTTATGATTATATGCTGCAAACACCCTACCGTTTAATGGGCAGCTTTACCTATCTTTTTGGGAACGTGAACGATGTCAGCAGTCAAAGAGGATTGGTTACGGCAGACGTTGAGTATGTCAATTATATGTCTTCCCGGTTCAGATCGGTACAGGAGGATGATCCGTCTGATGAAGGATACCTGCATGGCTTAAATACATCCATCGGCAATGCATATAAAGGCGCCGTTAATGCCCGCCTGGGGGCTGAACTGAAGTTCAATACTATTATGGCCCGTATCGGTGGTGCTTATTACGGCAATCCTTATAAAGACCTTGCCGGTGAAAAAGGAAGCCTGTATCAGGGAACAGCAGGTGTTGGCTACCGCAACCATGGATTCTTTATTGACCTGGGTTATATTTATACTGCGAAAGACGACGTATATTACCCCTATCGTTTAGAGAATAAAAATAATTTTGACCCCGCCAAAATACAAACAAATGGTTCAAGAGTTGTACTGACATTAGGGGTGAAAATTTAAGTGTGTTTTTAATTTAGTTATAGGCCTCCGGATTTTTCCGGGGGCTTTCTTATTGTCCTTGCCATTTGACCCTTCCATCTTCCAGCATCCGGATCTTTTCTTCCCTGGTAAGAAAATTGATCACGGTCCATACCTGTTCTTTATCAACATCCTGTAATTGTGCCATCAACTGAGGAATCGTACAGGGGCCCGTAAGCGTTTCCCTGATCTTTTCCTGAATATTGTCGAACGCTTTCCGCGTTAAACGGTTATTTCTTTTTTTTAAACAATTATCACAAATACCACAGTCTTTCATTGCCGAATCCCCGAAATAATTGCCGATCATTTTACTGCGGCATTCTGTTTCATCGGTAATATATCTTTTCATTTGTCCTATCCGCTCTTCAAAAAGCTGCTTGCGGGCGGTGTAGTTTTTATTATTGATCTGCAGGTCGGCAATTTTGACCCTTGTCCGGGTAAGCATCAGCTGCGGGTCTTCTTTTTTGGGCTGGTAATCGATAATACCATCTGTGTGCAAACGAAACAGTTGCTCTTTTATAAGCGCAGCATCTGTTTTCATCAGGTAGGCAATATAAGATTCCGAGATGCCAACAGGATAATCATAAATGCCTTCATAAGTGCGGAGCAAGGTTTTTACCAGCGGCTCCAGGTCTGCATGGGTAGCTTCATACTCATACAATGTTTCTTTATAGGTGGTGAACCGCACTTTAGCGGGTATGAATACCTGTTCATTAAAGCTCAGCCAGCCATCCTGCTCCAGCGCTTTTAAACTATAAATGGCGGTGGTAATATCCAGTCCGAACTTTTTAATGAAATCCTTCAGATCAAAATCATAAAATTCTCCCGGAGGTTCTCCCTCGGGTAATTGCAGGTAATTGACCATGCTGCCGTAAACGCTACGTATGACGTCCAAAGACGGGAAACGCTGCGCTGGCAATTGTTCCAGCACCTGCAGCTCCGGCTCGTTGTATAACAAAACAGCATATGCTTTTTCGCCATCCCGCCCTGCACGCCCTGCCTCCTGATAATAGCTTTCCAGGCAATCAGGAAGCGCCGCATGGATCACCACCCGCACATCCGGCTTGTCGATCCCCATTCCAAATGCATTGGTACAAACAATTACACGGGTACGGTTCTGTAGCCAGTCCTGTTGTTTGCGGCTGCGCTCTTCTGCGGGTAAGCCGGCATTATAATAATCAGCCGAGATACCCTCCATCAATAGCAGGTCCTTTATTTCCTTCGTATGTTTCCGGGTTCTGCAATAAATGATCGCAGTACCCGGAACTTTTTTAAGGATCTCTGTGATCTTCTGAATACGACCGCCAGTATTTACAACACTGTAGGAAAGATTCGGACGTTCAAAAGACTGACGGAAAATGGTAAACCTGTTTTTCTCTTCGGAAGATAATTTTAAACAAATATCTTCCTGCACCTTTGGCGTTGCAGAAGCCGTTAAGGCAATTACCGGTACACCGGGCAGCTCTTCGCGCAGGTGCGCAATACGCAGGTACGGGGGCCGGAAATCATATCCCCATTGGGAAATACAATGCGCTTCGTCTACAGCTATAAAATTCACCACTAAAGCCGGCAGGTATTCCTTAAACAGCGCCGTTTCCAGCCGCTCTGGTGAAACATATAAAAATTTACAATTGCTGTGGGCAGCGGTTTCCAGTACGTTGATCACTTCCTTACGGGTCATTCCGGTATGAATGGCAAAGGCGGTGATGTTCTTTTTACGCAGGTGCTGCACCTGGTCGTTCATCAGGGCGATCAGCGGCGAAATCACGAGGCACAAACCCTCCTTACTTAGGCCCGGAATCTGATAGCATAAGGATTTACCGCCTCCTGTAGGCATCAGCGCCAGAACATCTTTTCCTTCAAGAGCCGCCTTAATGACCGCTAACTGTAAAGGACGGAAAGAGTCATAGCCAAAATAATTTTTAAGCGTCTGGTGTAATAACTCTTCCATTAAGGGCATTTATTCCGGTTCAAAATTAATAAATTATAGCAGAATACCGATGAATTTCCAGTTACGGCGGGTAAGGAATTCGACTTTTGCTTTTCGTTAAGGCTTTCAAAACAGATTGTTTAAATTTTGTTAATGTGTATCAAATACACTATTTTTGAAAAAACGATTGTACATGAAAAATAAAACTGCGCGAAAAATGCTGCTGGCGTTGCTGGGAGTATTCTGGGCTGTTTCAGCCTTTTCACAAACAAAAACAATTACCGGAAAAGTTACAGATGAAAAAGGGATTGCTGTTCCGGGAGCCAGCATCCTGGAAAAGAAAAGTCAGACCGGCACTGCTGCGGATGCGGATGGAAATTTCCATATAACTGTTCCGGGCAATACAACAGCTGTTGAAGTCAGTGCGATTGGCTTTATTACTCAGAACGTAGCCATTTCAGGCACTGAACCACTGACCATCGTATTAAAAGAAGAGCAGAAAAGCGACCTGAACGAAGTGGTAGTGATCGGATACGGTACTGCCCGGAAAAAAGATGTTACAGGAGCCGTTGCCAATGTTTCCAGTAAAGAATTTAATCAGGGTCCTATTACCAATCCTATGCAGCAAATTGCCGGCAAGGTTTCAGGGGTGGTTATTACACAACCCAGCGGTGATCCCAACCAGAATATCAGTATCCGGCTGCGTGGCCAGACTTCCCTTACAGGGAACCAGGCGCCATTAATTGTAGTTGATGGAGTACAGCTGCCGGATCCAAATCAGATTTCCAGCATCAGCCCGGCAGATATCGTAACCTACGACATTTTAAAAGATGCGTCTGCCACTGCTATTTATGGTGCCAGGGGTGCTAACGGTGTTATATTGATATCTACCAAGAAAGGAGCTGCCGGAAAAGCAGTGATCGATTATACCGGAACGATCGGGTTTGATAAAAATGCCAAAAAATATGATCTGCTGAATGCCCAGGAATTTACGGATGCCGGAGGTACTACCGATAACTTTGCCGGCGGACCCACGCTTCGCAACGGCAATACAGATTGGGTAGATGCAATAACCCGCACAGCACCTA
>DASVMC010000102.1:0-6466 GCA_036384555.1 Niabella sp.
TCATACAGCTGTTGGTGGTGTAGTAAGCCTGGGATTACTCTTTTAATGTTTGAAGAGTTGGCACTACATTAGCCTGAAATAACAATATAACCGGTATGTATAGTTGCTGCGCCCACATTGCCGGAAGCTGCTATTCCATAAATTTTTTCCGCATCTGTTCTGCTTTGCGGCCAATTAACCAGAAAGACAGTGCCAGTATGGCAAAAAAAACACCTTTATTCGTCATATCCCAGAAATATTCAAAATAACGGGTATAAATATTCAACAGAAAAAATAATAATACAAGATCGCGGAAAAATTCATCTTTCAACCGGTAGGCATATACTACTAACCCGCATAATACAAGTGTATAGCCCAATGCCCATAAAAACAATTTTCCCTGGCGGATATTGCTCCAAACATCATAGCTCAGGTTCCCCGAAACTGACAGCAACAAACCGGATAGCAGCAATAATACCCAGAGAAACTGCATCGTCAGTTTATAGTTGGGTAGCTGCTCCAACTGCTTCCTGAAAAAAAGCAACAGCACCAATAACAGCAGGCTAAATACAGTCATTCTGAACGGATAATTCATACCCAAAAAATAATCATGCTGTGCACCCGACCAGTTCCAGCTTTGTACTGCAAAACTTACGATCAGTGCCAGTAATGCACATCCCCATATCAATTTTGACTGAAGGTAGTGAGCAACCAGTCCATATCCTATAGCTAAAACGAAGATGACCAGACCATACAGCGGCAATCCGCTTCCCAGACTCCGCGCCAGGTAAGTTATCGTAACACCCAAACTTAAGACGATCAGTATATTAAAACTTTCATTGGTCATGACTGCGTCCGGGTGCTTCAGTCTCCTTTTTTTTGCGAACCAGAGCAGTAAAATGGAAAAGCCTCCGAAAAGCACACCGATCAAAAGTTCAGAAAAAGAAAAAAATCTGCGCATCCGCTCGATCCATTTTTCATCCAGCACAATTGCCCCAAACGCCAGTATGGCGCAGGATATGGCAGCCACAAAAGCGTAAAAGGTAAACGAGCCGAGATCATCTTTATATTCAGTAACTGTTTTTCTTAATTCCTCTGCTTTTGCAGTGGTCAATACCTGCTGTTGCTCCCATTCATCAATGGCTTTGCGGATACTTATGGCATCTTTTTTATTTACACGCATTGGCTTAGCTTCACTACAAGATAGGAATTTAATGGGAAATGAAAGGAAGACGGAAAATCTGAGACTTGAGGAACCAGCCTTCAGGGGATTAAGACGCCAGCATCAGAATCAACCATGGCCTATAAACAAAGCCCTTGCCCACTCTTTTTAATAAACTGGTACGCATTGCAATTCCGGTTTTCAGCTATTAGTTATCTGATTGCTCACCACTCAAATCTCAGTTCTTCAATCACAACCTTTTCTGCCTTCTTTTCGTCCATTTATAGAAACGCTAAAAAATGAACCGTATAATCCTGTCTATTCTTCTTTCGTTTTCACTTTCAGGCCTTTATGCCCAGAAAGTACAGGAGATCTATGTGCATCTTTATACAGACAGCCTGAAAAAGGGAACCTATAATTATATTAATATCGATGGAAAAATGACTGATGGAAGCTGGATGCCGCTTACTGCCAAGGAAATCACTTTTACAAGCGATTATGGCAAATTTGAGGGAAATAGCCTGGTGCTGCCAGATGAACCAACTGTTAAAAAAGTAGCCATTACTGCTTCATTAAAGACGAATACAAAATTATCCAGGCAATTTACTATTTGGATCAAACAAAAGCCGGATCCTTTGCTTCCGGATAACGCTGAAGATAGACATCGAAATCAGCGAAGGCAATAAAACAAGACCTAACAGATTCTGCACAGGCTTTAGGGTGGAACAAGTCAAATATTCTGTTATTTTCTATATGCCATCCATCTTATTATTATGCCTGTGCAGCAGGGCCTCCGAAATTAACAGGCAATTGTACTTCATCCAGGTCTTTAATAACCCCTTGTGTAGCTTCAAATTTTTCAACATTATCCATCAGTGCTTTCATAAAGCGTTTGGCATGTTGTGGTGTAAAAATGATCCTTGACTTCACCTTGCTTTTGGGAGTGCCAGGCATCACATTTACGAAGTCAATTACAAATTCCGCCATTGAATGGGTAATAATGGCCAGGTTGGCATAAGTACCTTCCGCCACTTCTTCTGAGATCTCAATATTCAACTGGTTGGGTTGTTGTTCCATTTTTTATTTCTATTTGGAGCGAAGGTAATAAAAAAGGCCACCGGAAAAGTGGCCTTTGAAAAATCGATCAATTGCTTATTTATCCCACCAGACCTTACTGGTAAGTGTTCTTCCTTTGGGAGTATTACTATTATATCTTTGTTCGCTGCTTGGATAAAGCAAGGCCCGTGGAATAACACCGCCCGTTACATTTCCAGAAGGTGCTTTTAAAACAGGAATTCCGGTTCGTCTCCAATCGGTCCATACTTCAGCCGTCAGGAAGAGTGCTATATACTTCTGGGTCATAATATCAGAAAGAGTGATGTTTCCTGCACTTTTCTGTACGGAAGTCGCGTAGTCTGCTTTACCTACAGTTCTTAAAAGGCTAGCTTCAACAGCTGCATTATAAGCACTTGCAGCCGCCGCTTTATTCCCTTTTTGAAATTGAGCTTCCGCTTCTATAAATTTTAGTTCTTCATAGGTCATTAAGTTTATTGGAGAAGTTTCAGACCCGTAAAGAGCGCCAAGCACTGTATTATCTTTCGAATTATAATAGACATTAAATCTTGGGTCTTTCATATCAGCCAGCATCGTCTGCAAGGTTCCATCATAAGTAATATCCCCTCTTTGGTCATTAAATTGAAAAGTGGGGTTTTGTGTATTGACACTTGATCCTGTAAATGGCACAACAGCGTTGTCAGCATTACTTTGAAACGCCAGCGGGATCTCTTTTAAAACCGAATCATAATAGGCCGGAACCTGTTTTACAAGATGAATAAAGGCCCGGGCTTTTAAAGCATGAGCAAACTTGATCCATTGATCCATATCACCATGATAAATATAATCATCATCCTGGGCACTGCCTGGCTGGAGCGAGCTTTCATCACCAGCTGCAATTTCCGTAACTGCATTATTTAAATACATAAATATGGTATCATACAACACCTGCTGAGAGTCAAATGGTGCATTTTTGCTGGCTTCTCCCATAAAAGCTTTTGAATACGGAACATCTCCCCAGAGATCCGTAACTCTCATGAGCAAATTTGCCATCGTTATTTGGCCTGCTGCATGGTAATAATGTTGATTATTTGCATGCGTAATATCAATCAGATCCCGTGCGTTATTCATGATACCACCATAAAATCCAAAAGTCCACATATTGTCTACATCATCCGGAGAAATATTGTAAATGCCAGCTGATATAGATTGGTTCGCAGCTCCGGTTACCTGTTGCATAAAAATGCTGGGAAACCGGGATTCATCGCCTCCATATTCATAGGCACTGCTCATTAATACAGAGGGGAATAATACGGACGCATTCGGATCTTTTAAATCCTGGGGGTTATCATTGATCCCGTTATAAAAAAAGCCTTTCTTGCAGGAAGTAAATGACATCGTCATTATAACTGCAGATAATATAAATTGTATAATATATTTTTTCATTTTAAATACTTTGAATGAGCAATGCTAATAATCCGAAATGTTTTATAATCTTAGTTTCAGGTTAAAACCATAAGATGCTGTTCCTGGCATGTTGAAATAATCTATTCCCTGTGCACTGGTGGCCCCGGTAAGGCTTGTTTCGGGATCTATCCCCTGATAACGGGTCCAGATGATCACATTTCTAAGATATAATCCACATGATATGCCTTTAAAAACACGTTTCTCTTTTAGTAATGAGCTAAAATCATAATTCAGAGAAGCTTCTCTGAGTTTAACAAATGAGGCATCTTCTATAAAGGCTTCATTCAAATTACCAAAGCCGCCTCCATTTGCCATGTACCAATCCTGACTAAGCGGCACATCCGTGCTGTTTGCAGCACCCGGGCCAGCCACTTCATTGCCATTTGCATCAAAATGTACCAGTTCTCCTTCACTGTTCAGATGCCCCAGCACACCCTGGAATAAATGTTGCTGCCCTCTGTTATTAGTAAGATCTGAGGTACCTATTGCAGCCAATGACCCTCGTGTACCGTTCCACATAACCCCGCCATGTTTCCAATCAATCAGTGCGTATAAAGAAAGGTTTTTATACGTAAACGTATTTCCAAATCCTAATAAAAATTTCGGGTTCGTATTTCCCAAAAACTTTTGGACTGCAGGGGCTACCGGATAGTATTGAAAATCGCCGGGTTGATCATCTACCACAACATTTCCCTTATCATCCCTTAAATAACCATATCCAAAAACGGAAGCAGCTCCATAGCCGGCAATCTGAGCTATTGTTGTTCCGGTAAATCCATTCAAGGTAACCTGTTCTACTCCATCAGCTAACTTTAAGATCTTATTTTTATATGAACTGAAATTTACAAAAGACTCCCACTTAAAGCTGTTTGTTTTAACAGGCGTTGCAGTCAATTGCGCTTCTATACCTTTTGTCTCAATCGACCCAGAATTGATTACCTGGCCAGTATAGCCTGTGGATCCAGCCAAAGGTGCTGTTACGATCAGGTTATCACCCTTTGTATAATAACCTGTCACATCCAGCCCTAACCTGTTTTTAAAAAACTGTAATTGCAGACCCGCTTCATAAGAGTTTGTTTTCTCTGGTCGAAGATCGGGATTTCCTAAAGTCGCGGATCTTCCAAATCCGGCAATACCATCAGAAGGAAATGCAATGCCGGTAGTATATCCATCAGCAAAACTGTATTTTGTATAATAACTTGTTAATGAAAAGGGGAAGGGATCTTTACCTACTTGTGTTGCAGATAATCTTACTTTACCATAACTCAGTACGTCGTTATTTTTCAAGCCACCCAATTCTGTAAATACAAATCCCAGGCTGGCAGAAGGATAAAAGAAAGCACGCTTGCTTGCAGGTAAAGTAGATGACCAGTCATTGCGACCGGTTAGCTCCAGGAACAGTATTGAATTATAATCAAAGTTCAAATCAAAAAAAGCTGAAGCTGAGCGATAAGGTGTAATAGCATTAATGGATTTCACAACTTTTGCATTATCCATATTATCAAAATCAGCTGCTACTAAATTATCACCTTGCGCATATAGTTCATCGGTTTTATTAACGCGAAAATTATTACCCAGTTTTCCGTCGAACTTAAATTTTTCGGAAAAACGCTTTGTATAGCCAAGGATCAGGTCTGAATTAAGACTTGTATAAGTATACCGGTCATCAAAGATCATCCCATCCGGCGCATTGCTTGAATTTCTATCATAATATTGATGACGGTTATCCTGATAAATATCCGTTCCTAACCGATACATACCTGTAAAACCCTTGCCAAAATCATAATCCAGCTGAACGTTCCCGATTAACCGGTTAACTGCTGTTGTATAAGGTGTTCGGTTGATGGTCCAGTAAGGATTATCATACAAAGCGTCTGATCCATTAAATCTATATGAGCGTTGCAAACCGCTGTAAATACTCGAAGAAGGAAACAGGTACGCCTTAGAATCAGCAGCATCGGTAGTGCCATTACTATTGTCAAAATCAATAGGAGTCCTCGTAAGCCCCAACATAATACCGGAAGTATTGCTCCCATTTTGGGGCTGACTGCTGGTACTTCGGGTGTACATGATATTAGAAGAAGCTTTCAAACGATCGGTTACTTTTAAGGATCCAGAAAAATTAATGGAATTTCTTTGGTAATCCTGGGTTGGTACTATAGAATTTTGGTACAGGTTTGAATATCCGAACCGGTAGGTAGCCACATCATTTCCGCCAGAAATAGCAATCGAATTGTTAAAGGAAGCCGCTGTTCTGAAAAAACTTTTTAAATTATCATATGGGGTAAAGGGAATTTTAGCCCTGGGATCAGATCTTCCTACCAGATCTCCATGTATATCAAATTCATTTGGCACTCCTGTCCAGAAAAGTGTATCTGCTTTGGCTCCCCAGGAATACCTGTTTTGATCAGGATAACCCGCTATTTCCCCATCCGTACCTTTTGTCCATTGATTCTGCAGTCCAGGCCACCTGTTTACTTTGTCAAACCCGACGTTTGAATTAAATTCAATCTGCATCCGACCTGCTTTTCCACTTTTAGTAGTAATTATTATGGCTCCATTTGCAGCAGAAATACCATATAAGGCCGCCGCCGCGGGGCCTTTTAATACGGTAATACTTTCAATATCACTTGGATTAATATCTGCGCCCCTATTGGTATTCGTTGCACCAAATAATACATTATTAGTGCCATTTGCAGGATCACCAGACGCATTTTGAGAGTTGTCTATAGGCATTCCATCAATAACAAATAAAGGCTGATTATTACCAGTGATTGTATTGGCGCCCCGTAACTGAATATAAGT
>DASVMC010000103.1:0-2311 GCA_036384555.1 Niabella sp.
GCTCCAATAAAGCCTACACAAGTGCTACATTCATTACAGAACTCCATCTTTCTAAATGGGGCGCTCCACAGCTCAGTCCGGATGGCAGCAGGATCGCCTATGCCAGTGGCAATCATATATGGATGATGGATGCGGATGGCAGTAATAAACGGCAGGTAAGCCAAAGTACTGATGAAGAAGCGTATCCTGTTTTTTCACCGGATGGCAGGTTTTTATTGATCGGAACGCACTTTATTGAATCGACCGGAGATCCGGGTGGCTCTGGTGTATTCAGCGATGGGGTCTGGCGCCTGTCAATCATCCCGGCCGACGGGCAGCAATACAATGTGGATGAGGGTGCTGATAACCGGGTTATTCAGATACGGCTTAAAGGCAAGACCACCAATGAGATATGTGATGGTACCATGGAGTGGCGCTAATACAAAAGGGTCTGATTGATAAAACGGGAGCCTGTGGCTGTGCAGTTACCTGCACTTGGATAATTGTTTAAAGGAATAAACAAGGCTGTACAATCGTACAGCCTTGTTCTATAGCAACCCGCTGTTTTTATTTACAGCCGGCTTAATATTTCTTCACCAATGGCTGCTGTGCCCAGAATTTTTTCTTTGGGAGTGGAACTGTCGGCGATGTCACCGGTGCGGAAACCGGCTTTCAGCACCTGGTCCACCGCATTAATGATGTCTTCGCTTTCTTTTTTAAGTCCGAAGGAAATATCTAATAAGAGCGCTGCAGACAATACGGATGCCATAGGGTTAGCAACACCTTTCCCGGTAATATCGTGTGCAGAACCGTGGATGGGTTCATATACGCCCGTGCCGTCCCCTATAGATGCGGAGGCCAGCATTCCCATAGAACCCGCTATTTGTGATGCTTCGTCTGTAAGAATATCTCCGAACAGGTTGGCGGTAACAATAACGTCAAATTTTTTGGGATCCTTGATCAGTAACATTGCAATGGCATCCACAAACTGGTATTCCACTTCAACATCAGGATAATCTTTGGCAACCTGCTGCACCACTTCCCTCCAGAGGCGGCTTGTCTCCAACACATTGGCTTTATCAACGGAGCAAAGTTTTTTTCTGCGGGTACGTGCGGCTTCAAATGCCTTACGGGCGATACGCTCTACTTCAAACCGGCTGTACGCCGCAATATCGTAGGCCGAATCCCCATTATCTTTTCTTCCTTTTTCGCCAAAATAAATATCACCTGTCAGCTCACGGAAGAACAGGATATCTGCCCCTTTCAATATTTCGGGTTTGATGCTGGATGCATTCAGGAGCTCATCAAATAATTTAATGGGGCGAAGGTTGGCATATAACCCCAGTTCCTTACGCATCTTCAACAGGCCCTGCTCCGGTCTTACTTTGGCAGAAGGGTCGTTGTCATATTTGGGATGCCCCACAGCTCCAAACAGCACGGCGTCCGATTTTTTCATTTTATCCAGCGTTTCATCCGGGAGCGGATTTCCGGTTGCTTCTATAGCAGCATGCCCGATCAGGGCTTCGTCATAAGAAAATTCGTGCCCATATTTTGCAGCAATTTTATCTAATACTTTTTTACCAACGGCAGTTACTTCCTGTCCGATTCCATCTCCGGGAACAATGAGGATATTTTTTTTCATTCGTATATCTTTTAAATTTTTTAGTGATTGAACGCTGGCCCGCATACCTGCTCTCTCCGGGTGAGCTGTTGCTGCCCTGCTTCTTTTATATGTTTATTTTGCTTATAAAAGCTGCTTTATTCAAAATTTTTTAAAACGCCTTTCCGGCAAGCCTCTAAGATAAGGAAGCATACCTGTTTTTTAAAAAAACGGTAACTATTTATTTGTGCCATTGGTTTTGGTAAGATCCGGATGCGGGTCCGGCCCTCAAAAGTGATAACAGGAGTTCCGATGGTCATGAGTACTGCTGCTGTGGGTAAGGATAATTTTGAAAACCCGTGACTGGTAAAAAATGTAAGAAATGAAGTATATTTAGCAGATGCAACAGTCATCGCCCCGATTGCTTTCTCTTGATTTTATGCGCGGATTTATTATGGTATTGCTGGCGCTGGAAAGCGCTGGTTTATACGAGCATTTATCCCGGGCAGCTGCCGGAACAGGGCTGGAGGGCTTTATGCAGCAGTTTTTTCACCATCCCTGGCATGGGCTGCATTTCTGGGACCTGATTCAGCCAGGTTTTATGTTTATGGCCGGTGTTGCAATGGCCTATTCGCTTAAAAAGCAACGGCAGCAGGGGTATAGTTGGAACCGGTCCCTGAAAAAGACATTACGCCGCAGTGCATGGCTGTTCTTTTGGGGCGTATTGGATTA
>DASVMC010000104.1:0-3272 GCA_036384555.1 Niabella sp.
ATAGCCTGGGTACTGCGTTTTGGTTTATTCGCATATGGGAACCCGGCCGACGGGCTATGGATGATTGTGTTATCCTGTATTTTTTACGGGATGGCCTTTGACTTTTTTAACATTTCCGGTTCCCTGTTTGTGGAAACGCAAAGCAGCGCATCCATCCGTGCCAGTGCCCAGGGTATTTTTATGATGATGACAAATGGTATTGGGGCGGTATTGGGGAGTGTGATCAGTGGTATTGTGATTCAGAAATACTTTACCCATCCGGGAGGCGTAATGGACTGGCACCGGATCTGGCTAACCTTTGCCTGCTACGCATTGGTAGTGGCCCTGCTTTTTGCTGTATTATTTAAACACAAGCATAACGCGGCTGAGGTACAGCAATTGTCAGCTCATTAACACCTGTTAGCGGATGTTTGTCAGGGGTATTGACATTTTCTTCACAACTTTTTGCCAATATTGCCTGTTATTGAATTGGGAACTAAATTTGTTACCTGGTTTTCAACTCTTAATTAATTAAAATAGTAGCAATGGCAAAAGAATTTAATGATTCCAATTTTCAAACAGAGGTTTTAGACTCTGATAAATTAACCGTAGTTGATTTTTGGGCAGAATGGTGTGGTCCGTGTCGTGCCATAGGGCCGGTTATTGAAGAATTATCAAAAGAATACGAGGGCAAAGTGAATATTGGTAAAGTGAATGTGGATGTTAACCCCCAGGTATCTATGAACTATGGTATTACTTCCATTCCTGCTATCCTTTTTATCAAAGGCGGTCAGGTGGTGGATAAACTGGTAGGTGCTCAGCCCAAAGGCAACTTTGTAAAGAAAATTGAATCTCATTTGAACTAAATAAAGAGACCTCCTTTTATAAAGCCTCGCTTTGGTATTACCGGGCGGGGCTTTTTTGTGGTTACTGTCGGCCGCATTCCAGCTTCTGGCATCAGGCACCGGGTATCCAGGGAGGGCCCATAAAATTTATTTTTTACCGGCATGGGCTGTGGGCTCATTCCCAATGCCACGAATAAGCGCCCAATGGCGCTATTGGTATCTATAAGGGAACGGATTTTGTGCATTCGTATCCCGACTATCGGGATGGCTGAATCGTTTACAGATTGATGCGTTTGCGCTGACCGGGTAGCAGGTATCGGATCAACTCTGCTCTTTTCATCTTACATTTGAGGTACAAAAAAGAGCGTTATGAATTATAACCAGATAGTAAAATTACTGGGTAAGGAAAACGAATCACTTTTTACCCACACCTGCAAAACCATTTCCGCTGATCAATTACATATACCCAATCCTGATTTTGTTGATGAAATATTCTTGCCGTCTAACAGGGGAGGGCAAACATTAAGAAGTCTGCAGCAGCTTTTTAATTCAGGCCGCCTGGCAGGAACAGGCTATCTTTCCATTCTTCCGGTAGATCAGGGTATAGAGCATAGCGCCGGTGCCTCCTTTGCAGCCAACCCGGAATACTTCGATCCTGAAAACATTATTCA
The DNA here is from genome assembly GCA_036384555.1 of Niabella sp. GTDB lineage: Bacteria > Bacteroidota > Bacteroidia > Chitinophagales > Chitinophagaceae > Niabella. The sequence goes on from DASVMC010000104.1 coordinate 1,496, forward strand.
GCTGGCAATAGAGGGCGGGTGTAATGCGGTAGCAAGCACTTTTGGGGTGCTGGGCTCCGTATCGCGTAAATATGCGCATAAGATCCCTTTCCTGGTAAAAATCAATCATAATGAACTGCTGACCTATCCAAATAAATTTGACCAGGTATTATTCGGAAGGGTGGAAGATGCATGGAATATGGGTGCAGCTGCAATAGGAGCTACTGTTTATTTTGGCTCTGAAGAAAGCGACAGGCAACTTACAGAAATAGCCCGTGCCTTTGACCGGGCGCATCAGTTAGGAATGGCTACGGTGCTGTGGTGTTATTTAAGGAACAACGCTTTTAAAAAAGAAGGAACGGATTATCATGTATCAGCCGACCTGACAGGCCAGGCGATCCATATTGGCGTAACCATACAGGCTGATATTGTAAAACAAAAATTACCCGAAAATAACGGCGGATACCTGGCCCTGAATGCAAATGGTGTGAGCTATGGAAAATTTGACAAAAGGATGTACACACAGCTGGCATCGGAGCATCCTGTTGATCTTTGCCGCTACCAGGTGATCAATAGCTATATGGGCCGTGCAGGGTTGATCAATTCAGGCGGGGCTTCCGAAGGTAAAAAAGACCTGATGGAAGCTGTACGCACTGCTGTGATCAACAAACGGGCAGGAGGTATGGGCATGATCTCCGGGAGGAAAGCATTTCAGAAATCCCGGAAAGAAGGGATTGAATTGCTGAATGCTATACAGGATGTTTATCTGGAAAAGAAAATTACGCTGGCTTAATGGAACAGAGGGAGTAAATAGTGAATAGGAAGCAGGCAATTATTAAATCTCGTATCTGAAATCTCAAACCTCAATTATGGCTCAAAAAATTACAGCCCTCTTTACAGATATCGGAGGCGTTTTATTAACCAATGGCTGGGACCGCAATGCACGCGCTGAAGCGGTGAAACAATTTCAGCTGGATGCCGCTGAGCTGGAAGACCGGCACCACCTTACCTTTGATACGTATGAGGAAGGGAAACTGCTACTGGATGAATACCTGGACCGGATTGTTTTTTATGAGCCGAGAAGCTTTTCCAAAGAGACATTTAAGCAGTTCATGTATGACTATTCCCGGCCCTATGATACAATGATCCAGCTGTTAAGAAAGCTCAAAGAAAAGTATAATTTAAAAACGGTTGTGGTAAGTAACGAAGGCCGGGAACTGAACCAGTACCGGATCGAAACTTTTCAGCTCAATACATTTATTGATTTTTTTGTTTCATCCAGTTTTGTGCATTTCAGAAAACCGGATGCGGATATTTTTAAAGTGGCGCTGGATATGGCGCAGGTACCCCTGGACCAGATACTTTATATTGATGACCGGCCCTTATTTGTACAGGTAGCAGAAGGGCTGGGGATCAAAGGGATCATTCACCGGAATTATGAAGCAACAAAATCGGAGCTGGCAACGTATGGGCTAACCCTGTGAAGCTGTATTCCGGAATGTTTACGTTGCTGTTACGACACACTTAAGTTACCGCTAAATCGGTTTATATTCAGACCGGGGCAATACTCGCTTCCTGCTTTGGAAAAGAGCCGGGTCGGCTGGTTCTATGGCGAACGGAAGACCGCAGTATGTAGGCGATTTATTGCAGCAGGATAAAAATATTTAAGCAGACTTTCGATTATGTGCATGAAATATCATTCATACTCTTTATTTTAGCAAAGCTTTTAAAATTTTTGTGAAGCATTTATCCATAAAAGACATTGCCAGAATTGCAGGGGTAGCTCCTTCTACTGTTT
>DASVMC010000105.1:0-5669 GCA_036384555.1 Niabella sp.
AACCTGACTGGCATATTCTTTCTGCGCCCTCGCTTGAGCTGGACCTGGTACGTTGCGGCACGCGGCAGGGCAACGCTACTGTTGTGAGCTTTAAACATAAAATGATTCTAATCGCCGGTAGCGCATACACAGGGGAGATAAAGAAAGGGATCTTTTCAATATTGAATTACCTGCTTCCTCAAACCAGGAATGTTCTCAGTATGCATTGTTCTGCCAACCTAGGCTCAAATAGGGACACTGCCCTATTTTTTGGATTGAGTGGTACAGGAAAGACAACCCTGAGCACGGATCCGGCCCGGAAACTGATTGGTGACGATGAGCACGGTTGGGATGATAACCTGGTATTTAACTTTGAAGGCGGCTGCTATGCAAAATGTATAGGGCTATCAGAAGAAAAGGAGCCAGAGATCTATCGAGCGGTAAAAAGAGGGGCACTTGTTGAAAACGTGACCTTCTTTGCCGGAACTGACCGGATCAATTTTGACGATGCGTCTGTTACTGAAAATACAAGGGTTGCCTATCCCATTGATTTTGTAAAAAACAGTGTGCCGGAGGAAACCGGAAGTGTTCCACAAAATATTTTCTTTTTAACCTGTGATGCCTACGGCGTATTGCCCCCCATCTCCCGGCTGACGCGTGAACAGGCATTGTATTATTTTATCAGTGGTTATACTGCAAAAGTGGCCGGTACGGAAGCCGGTGTTATTGAGCCAAAGGCCACTTTCAGCGCCTGTTTTGGAGCGCCTTTCCTGCCGCTGCATCCCGCACGTTATGCCACCATGCTGGGTGACCGGATCACGCAGCACAGCGTAAAGGTATGGATGATCAATACCGGCTGGACGGGCGGTGCTTATGGTGCCGGAAGCAGGGTGAAGCTTGCTGATTCCCGGGCCATGATACGAGCCGCTTTGAACGGAAGCCTGGATAAGGTGATCTATCATAAGGATCCCGTTTTCGGATTGATGATCCCCGGAACCTGCCCTGGTGTGGGCCAATGTGTGCTAACTCCACGCCATACCTGGGCAGATCCGCGGGCCTACGATGCCCAGGCAAGAGACCTCGCCGGACAATTTATAAAAAATTTTGAAAGCTTTTCAGATGTAGTTCCGAGTGAAATATCTTCCGCGGGGCCCACATTATAATTTATAGTCTGAACCGAAATTATGAACAGCTGCCGTAGGGCGGCTGTTTTTCTATGACGATTGGAATTTTTAAAAAATCTGATATTTACCAGCGCTTCCGATTATGAAGAATAATATAAATAAAATTGTCCCCTGTGGAAACAGAGGACTTAACCAAAACTAACTGCTTATGAGAAAATTTAATATTTTATAATCAACACCTAATAGACTTCGGTAAACTTAGAAACGTTGCACCTGCGCTTAAATTGTTATTGCAATGATATTTTTATTCTTCATAAGTTTAAACAATTGAATATTAACTATTCAATTTTTAAGAAGCTTCAAATTTTATTTATCTTTAGAATAGATATGATCTATAAATGAATTGCTATTACCATAGGAACACGCCAGGAATTTCGCAATGCCATGTTTGTCAAAAAGTATTGTGTAGAGATTGCTGTTATAATGACAATGGTGAAGCTATTTGCCGTGCCTGCGCTACAAATGGAACTGAGGAAAAAAACAATAGGCGATCAAAAGCCATAAATGAGCTTTTGATGATTGCTGTTTTTTTTGTCATTGCCAGATATCTTCAAGGTTTTCTTGGAATTGAAGGAGAGAAGGAATGGCTTTTCCTTTGGGTATGCACTGGTTTTCCTGCAGGGTGGTCGTTTTTGAGTGCAGAACCAGTTAAGGGCAGAAGAGTAATTACCACGGATCATTTTGTCTTTGAGCTGGCATTTAAATTTGTTTTTTCTGTAATTGCTGGGGCATTTATTTTGCCCTTTAAAGTCCTCTACAATCTATATCTTTTGATTAAAAGTATATAAGGATTTAATACTTTGATTGAACAGGATTCCGAAAAAGCAGCAAATTTCTTTTGCTTATTTTTTTATTGTTTGCTTTGTTTTCCCGAATATTTTTTTATTGAAACTGGTAAGTATTTAGTGTAACTTCATTATAGAAACCTATTTGAAAGAACACTAAAAACCTATGACTATGCAGTCTTTCTTTAATGAGGATCAAATTGTCAAGATCCTGGGCGCTGCCTGTACGCTTTACTTTTCTGAATATAAAAACGGAACAATAGCAATGGAAGCGTATGATGTTAAACACGGGGACCTTCATGCCGTATGTACTGTAAACTGGGAAGCCAATTTTAGAGGTCCGGACTATGCCAATACGTTGTCTTTTCCCGCCGTTGTTTTAAAAAAGTACAGCGAAAATGAGGGCATTGAAAAGGACTTGGAAAATGGAGGTGTAATTATGAAAGGCGGCGCTTACCTGGAGGGCTCAAATGGAACAGTAGAAGCCCGGCTTCTAACTCCAAAATACCAAGAGATTTGTAAAAGTCAAATTGAGGATCAGCGAATTGCTAAAGAGCAGGAAACCCAATTCCTGTCAAAATTAAAAAGCGGGGAGCTTGACGTATCAGCGTATTTAATAGTGAGCCTTTTAAGACCTGGTGACAAAATACGTATGAAAGTTATCGATTCCACTTTGTCTTTGAGTCATAAGCAAAATGGTGATATATTGATATTAGAATCGAAAAACAAAACACTTCAATTATTAGCAAAAACCATTGCAGAAGATATCGAAAAAGGAAATTCAAGATTGGTAGCATCTCCCTCCTACAAAAAAGCTGAATGTGATCTTCCGGTTTATCTAATAAGGGAACTTTTGAGACCGGGAAACAAATTAGCCTCTCAGGGTGAAATATGTACTGTTTATTCCATAAGAAAAATGGACGGTAAGATATACTTAAGATCAGATAGTAGCAAGCAGGAATATAATTTACATACCGAAGACCTGGTTGATGCTTTAAAAAATGGGGAGGTGGTTATTCTTATCGATACGCAGCAAAAAGAGGAACGCAACTTTAAAATCAGGATCTAACACACAGCTCTCCACTACCATATTATTAATTCCAATTAAATTGTAGCTACGTTCCTGTGGACTGAGATGCTTCAAAATACGTTATTTTGCATTCATGACAAATATAGATCCAGAGGTTGCTGAATTAGACAAATTCTTTAGCGAAATTACCATTCCACAGGTAGTGCAAATTGATCAGGCAACAACCCAAAACAATGCTCCATTGTATGCCAAGTCTAATTTGGAAATGCTTAATGCCGGTGGTTTGGCCCCCCTTATAGCGCAAACCCGGAAAGATGGACTAAAGAAATTAAAAATGGCAATTCTTAGGCAACCAATAGGTAACCAGGCTTAAGATAACAATAGCTGCAGCTACAAACAAAATATGGCTTTAATATCCTCATGAAATCCGTCTGCCTTAAGAACTTTCCGTAGGTCAGGCGGCAAAGAGTCAAACGATGAATTTTCGATTGTGAACTTTTTTCTCAAGCATGGGTAAAGATCTCTTCCTTCCATAAATGGGAAAAGATACCATCCTTGTCCATTGTTCATCCATAAATAGGACGAAAGCGCTTTGTTATCATATACAATGATTACTTTTTGTGAGTGGGGCATTTGGTTATTTTTTAGGTTGAAGAATTTGTGTAAAGGAGGTTTGCTGTAGTTGGTCTTTTAAAATCGTTATTTTGGTAAAAAATATTTTTTAGATATTGCTGGCTGAATTCATATTGGTTAAAGACGTTATTTTCAGTTTGCACAAATATAGTTTATTATTATATGTTTGGGCCAGAATTTTCTGCTAGTCCCGCGGCACAAAACCTTTTTTTTGACTAGTTTGGGCGCTAAAATATCCCAGGGCATCGCCGGAAAAGTTGGATTTGGGGTTTCCGGGGTTTGTGGTATTGCCATTACCCAAGGCGGCCTCCCGCAGTTGGTATAAGTAAGTATAAACAGGTTCATCAATACACTGCATGTTCACGGTTACACTATCGTATTTGTCAATAAACGTTGATGCTTTTTGGTCCTGAAAGGCATCTAATATTTCAAGGGAAACCGTTTTCCCATCAAACAGACGGTCATTTTCAATAAAAATGGTTGTATTTTCAAATCCGTCAACGGTCAGTATAAAGCGGTAGAAGTTAACGACTCCCGGAGGATCATGAAAGACAACCGTTGGTATATACTGCTTTACTCCCAATATGGTCCTTTTTGTATAGTACAGGGAATCAAAATTTACCCTGGCCGGCATAATGGAGGACGCCGAATAACTAGCGGTTGGAAGCTGGACATCCAACGTATACTTCTCTCCAGGGCGGGAAGCTATATAGCCTACGTATTTGCCACTTCCCCTGCCCTCCAAAGTAACTGGTATACCCGACGGTCGACTTATCAGAATTTGGGCATCGTCATTTCCGTTGTACAAATTTGGATCCTCAAGGTTTAGGGTTTTGGATAAAAAAACGATGACGGAATCTTTGTCACTTGACAGCACTGCCTGTATTACATCCTTTTGGGAGTCGAGTTGATCAATATCCAATGTGATAACCTTACGACATGCAAAAAGGGTAAGGAATGGCAGCAGGAGCAATACAGTATTTTTTTTTATTGGATCCATTTCGTGTTTATTACATATTGTGGCCAATTAAATGTTCACTTCCTTCAAAAGTCTTTTTATCTCTTCTCTCGTTAAACCTTCTGACTTTTTATAAGATTTGTACCGTTTGTTATGTTCCGTGTGAAATTTCAGTAACTCGCTGCCCAGCCCGCGCTTTATGGTCCGTAAATCCGCATCCCTCTCTTCTTCTGTTATATTGCGCTCCCTGTACCTAAAGAGAAATCTATTGATGAATCCTTTTTCTTTCATTTGGAGCATATGGGCAAGCTCATGGCCCAAACATCCTTTAAATGCATCTTCAGAGAATTTGAGTGCTGATTTGTCAATGAATAACCGATATCTGAAAAACCAGCCTGCGGCCATATAGTAATCCATTTTATGTACAAACAGAATTTTTAACCTTCGGTAATTGATCTCCGGGAAATGGTTTGTAATGGTGCTTTTAATTAGTTGGTATGTTTGTGCTTTTTCCAAATTTTAATAGGCTCTTAGGTTAAATAAAATTACAATTATGTTGGCATTTAGACTCCACAAAATTGAAAATGTCTTATTTTGATTGCTGTTTTTGCGAGTATGAGGTTGAAAAATTTATAACTTTATGCAATCGCTTAAAATAATTAAATACTGCTTTATGGACAAACCAAAGAAAGAAATGCACATTCCTTCAAAAAAGCAATCCCGGCATACTGGGAATTTTATAAGCATTGATTATACAAAAAATAACTACGCAAAGGGAACTGCTATTGATTTATCATTGAGTTTAAAACCAACTAGTTTTGATTTCAACGCAATAGAACCATGGCGTTGGGAAGGAAAGGATTGGAATGGCATTGACATTTTTGTCACCTGCAATAAGGGTACAACCTCAGATGTGTTCTTTAGTGACGACTTTCCATGGACCTTCAAAGAAGAGGCAAAAAAAGAAATAGAAAGAATATTAAAGAAGTTCAACTAGAGTTGGATTGAGGAAGAGAGATTGCATAATTTGTGTGCTGCATTGCTACTTTTAAAAGCTTTTATAGATCACATCAACATGCAACCTGTACATTTATTATTTT
>DASVMC010000106.1:0-5635 GCA_036384555.1 Niabella sp.
TTGTCGGTGCAATGAATAGTTGTTCTTCGTTATGCTCACCGCCATGTACAATTTTCTGATCAGCCATTAGGTTTTTAAGACGGAAAAAATGTTTTTGGTTAATGATGCGCCCAAAGTCATAACTGGCTATAGGCTGTTCTCCATAAAATTTAAGAATGGTTTCTTTTAATAACCGGATGAATTCAGTCTTAACCGAGCGGTGTACAAGTATATAATCCGGCGCAATGCACATTTGGCCGGCGTTGGAAAATTTTATATTTGCTATGCGTTTTGCTGCCACTTTTAAGGAGGCATTGGGGGTGACAATACAGGGGCTTTTGCCGCCAAGCTCCAGTGTTACGGGCGTTAACCATGCGGCTGCTTTTTGATAAATAATTTTTCCAACAGTTGTATTCCCGGTATAAAAAACATGATCATAGCGAAAGTTGTCCATCAGCTCCGGAATGATGGCTGCTCCTTCTCCGCGGGCATATAAAATAAAATCCGGGTCAAATGCCTCTTCAATGATCTGCCCCATCACTTTTTCTGTGGCTCCGGCAAGCTCGCTGGGTTTCAGTACGATACAATTGCCCGCAGCAATTGCGCCGATGAGTGGCATAAAAAGCAACTGGAACGGGTAGTTCCAGGGCGCAATAATCAAAACAACACCAAGTGGTTCGGGGTAAAGAAAGCTTTTGCCGGGGAAATTTACCAGGTTAGTAGGTACCTGCCGGGGCTCCATCCAGTTCTTCAGTTCTTTTAAAGCTGTGGCAATTTCAGAAAGTACCATTCCTGTTTCCGTTACCCATACTTCCTCTTTGCTTTTATGAAGATCCTGGAACAGTGCTTCGTTGAGCGCTTTTTCGTGTTTCAGGATACTGCTTTTCAGCTGTTCAAGTTGTTTGTTCCTGAATGCGGCAGAGCGGGTAATTCCGGTGTTAAAAAAACGGCGCATGGCGTTGAGGTGATGGGTCAGAGCTGTCATTTTTATTAAGCGTTTAAACTTTTCGGGAATATTCGGTAAAACAAATGTCGAAAAGATTTACAAAATGATCAAATGGAGTTGTGGGCATAAATGATTGCTCAGGTATATTTCCGGCCGTCTTATGAATTGGTTGGGTGAAATAGTGTAACTTCCCATTATGAGCGTAAAAGATCCGTTTCCGATACTTGGCATTGGAGAATTCCGTGATCAACTGCAATCAGAAGATAGCTTATTGTATCACGAGCTGCATGGGGAGCGATCTATTGAAAAACCTCATAAGCATGATTTTTTTTTCTTTCTTCTGTTTGAAACAGGAGAGGGTACGCATACTATTGACTTTGTTGATTATAAGGTAAAAAAGCACCAGGTACATCTTTTATTTCCGGATCAGGTGCATAACTGGCACCTGGGCAGCACTACTTCGGGATATCAGTTAATGATCAGCAGGCCTGTTTTTGAAATCCTCTCTGATTCCCTACACTTCTCATTTATTTTATTCCAAAACCATTCTGTTATCGATCTTGCCCCGAAAATTTTTCAGAAATTACTGTATGAATTCCGGGCTGTTAAAGAAGAGCTTGATCAGAAACCCATCAACTGGGAAATTATCCATCTCCGGATCCGGTTAATTGCAGAACTGATCAATGGAGAGGCAGAACGGAAATTTAAGGACTGGGAAGTGTATCGCAACAAACCGGTATTATTCCGGTACCACTCACTGGTTGATCTTTATTTTAAGGAGCAGAAATCAGTTGCTTTTTATGCAAAACAACTCAATATAACCCCTAATTATCTCAATATCCTGTGTAAGCGGCATTTCCATATACCCGCCACCTTCCTGATCCAGAACCGAACCATTTTAGAGGCCAAACGGCTGATGCAGTCCTCAGAGAAATCAATAAAGGAAATAGCCTTTGAGCTGGGTTTCAGCGACCTTTCCTATTTTTCCAATTTCTTTAAAAGCCAGACGGGCTTTGCCCCGCGGGAATTCAGAGAGCGGTTATAAATTTTACAAGTTACGGTATAAATCCTCCATTTGCACCATTGAGGCGGATGGTAACTTTGTATAAAATTTTAATATATGATTTCCCGGAAAGACTTTATTAAAAATTCATCTGTATTGCTCGCTGCAGGTGGATTTTTTTCTTCCAATTATACCGGTGCAGCAGATACTGTTCTTTCAGCCGGTAAAATATATACCCTAAAAAATGTGCGGCTGGAAACGGGTTTTGAATATGAGGAAGGTGAGGTTGTTGGTACTAAAACAGGGCTGTTTTCCGTAACAATTGATAATGGGAAAATAAAAGCGGTTTTACCAAACCGGGCTGAGGCAAAGGCTGTCGATGCAAAAGGCCTGCTGCTATTGCCAGCTTTTAAAGATATGCATATTCATCTGGATAAAACGCATTACGGGTTGCCGTGGAAAGCACATTTGAAGAAAAACAGGACCGTAAAGGATATGATCGCCTTTGAGCAGCAGGTGATCCCTGACCTGTTGAAAACATCAACTGCGCGATCTGAATTGCTGATCGAATTATTACAATCCAAGGGAAGCCATTTTGCCAGAAGTCATGTAAACATAGAGCCTACGTCAAAACTCGACTCTTTAACCCACCTGCAGCAAGCGCTGGAAAATAAAAAAGATTCCTTTGCTGCGGAGCTGGTCGCTTTCCCGCAACATGGTGTTTATTATACAGATTCTGCTGCGTTAATGAAAGATGCTGCCCAAATGAACGTGGACTTTATAGGCGGCCTGGATCCTGCTTCTATTGATGGCAGCATTGAAAAACAGATGGACTTTGTTGTACAGCTGGCATTGGATCATCACAAGGGTATTGATATCCATTTGCATGAGAGTGGCGCCTCCGGATTAAAAACGGTGGAATACCTGATCCGTAAAGTAAATGAAAACCCTGTATTAAAAGGGAAAACGTTTATCAGTCATTGCTTTGTGCTGGCAAAGCTGGAGCAGCAACAACTGGAAGGAATTGCAGAAAAGCTGGCTGATGCCCAAATGGGTATTATGTCTACTATTCCTTTTGGCAGTACCATTATGCCGATCCCTACCCTGTACAAATACGGGGTTGATGTGCGTGCAGGAAACGATTGTATCATTGACCACTGGAGCACTTTCGGTTCCGGAAGTGTCTTACAAAAAGCCAATCTTGCAGCTCAGCTATATGGCTACCGGACTGAATTCGATTTATCGAGAATATTGAAATTAGCTACGCACAATATACTGCCGCTGGATGATAAAGGCAACCGGCAATGGCCAAACGCGGGTGATGCAGCTCATCTGGTTCTGGTTGAAGCCAGCTGTTCCGCCGAGGCGGTGTCCCGTATAGCGCCGGTACGGTCGCTGATCCATAACGGAAATATTGTGTTTTAATGTTATCCGGTCCCCGTTTACCTGCTTCAGTCAAACAACTTTAATATGCTCGCTCCAAATGAACAACCGGCTTCAATTATTGAAGCAGTGGAAAAAAACAGGGTATCGGCTGTAGCCGGGGCGCTGAAAAAAGGCATTCCGGTAAATACGGCTGATAAGAATGGCAGATCGCTTTTATTGCTGGCTACGCATACCAATAACCTGGAAATGGCAGCGGTGCTGGTAGCATATGGTGCCGATGTAAACCAGCAGGACCAGATTAAAGATAGCCCGTTCTTATACGCCGGAGCTGCTGGGTTTACAGAGCTGGTGCACCTGTTCCTGGGTAATGGAGCCCGGTTTGATATCTTTAACCGGTATAATGGTACCGCATTGATTCCTGCCTGTGAACGCGGACATCTGAAAACTGTAAAAGTATTGGCCAATACTAAGGGGTTCCCTATTGATCATGTGAATCGTTTAGGATGGACTGCGCTGATGGAAGCTGTTTTACTGGGTAACGGCAGTGAAAAATACGTTGGGGTGGTGCAGTTATTGGTCGATGCCGGTTGTGATGTACATATTCCCGATCACAATGGTATAACCGCCTTGCAACATGCCCGGTCAAAAGGCTATGCTGCAATTGTTGCCATTCTGGAAGAAAAAGAAAATAACTAGCTGCCCGTAAAACCTGCAGATAACAGGAAGCTGGTTTCACTAAAGATCCGCTCCCGGGTGTAATGGTACAGCGAAAATAAAATTCTTCGTATTTTTATTGTAAACATAACCCTATGGAACACCCGCTGATGTACCGCATTGCGTTGACGCTTATACCGAATATAGGTCCCGTTATTGCACGGGGTTTATTACAACATTTATCTCCTGAAGAAATCTTTACTGAAAAAAGACACCTGCTGGAACGTATTGAGGGGCTGGGGAAACTGCGTGTGGACAGTATTAAAAAGTTTACCGGTTTTGACAGGGCAGAAAAGGAGCTCGTCTTTATTGAAAAATATAAGATCACGCCTCTTTTTATTACTGATGCGCATTACCCGCAGCGATTATTGAACTGTTATGATGCCCCTACTATGTTGTATTATAAAGGAGCTGCGGACCTGAATACTTCAAAGATCCTTGCAGTGGTAGGTTCCCGGTCCCATACTGAGTATGGAAAACAAGTCTGTGAACAGCTGATAAAAGGTCTGGAAGGAAGTGATGTACTGGTGATCAGCGGACTGGCTTATGGCATTGATTCCCTGGCCCATAAATTTGCTCTAAAAGCAGGATTGGGGACTGTGGGTGTTCTGGCTCATGGACTGGACGAAATTTATCCGCCCGATCATACGCCAATGGCGAAAGAAATGGTACAGCAGGGCGGGCTGCTTACGGAGTTTGTTACAAAAACAAAACCGGACAGGCATCATTTTCCCAGCCGTAACCGGATTGTGGCTGGTATGAGCGATGCCGTAGTTGTTATAGAGACAGATATAAAAGGGGGTAGTATGATTACTGCTGAACTAGCTAACAGCTATAATAAAGATGTATTTGCTTTTCCCGGCAGGGTGGGTGATAAGAAAAGTAATGGCTGTAATGATCTTATCAAGATGAATAAAGCCGGTCTGCTTACAGATGCAGAGCAATTACTGGAAGGATTGGGTTGGGCGTCTCCAAAAAGAAAAGCCCCCCGGAAACCGTCAAGAGCATTGTTTGTGGATCTAAGCCCTGACGAACAGATAGTTGTTGAGCTTTTAAAGAAAAAAGAAGCGGCAGCTATTGATGAAATCCATTTACGATCGGGATTGAGCAGCAGCAGTGTGGCTATCGCTGTTCTTAATCTTGAAATGCAGCAGATTATTCAGGCATTGCCGGGAAAAGTATATCAGTTATTATAACAGCCGGTAAAAAAAGTAATCCATAATTATGTTTGCTTTTTTACCGGCTGCTACATTCTATAAGCGGGTTGTTACCTAACAGATAAGGAGTGTTTAATTGCTGCCATTTTCTTTTTTTGCCGGAGGCAACGTGATCCAGTTTCTTCCTTCCCGCGCAATCAGCGCTTCTGCATCTTCAGGACCCCAGGAACCGGGAGCGTAATTAGGAAAATCGACCGGAGCGCGGTTTTCCCAGGTATCGAGGATGGGCTCTATTACTTCCCAGGCCACCTCAACCTGATCTCCCCGCATAAACTGTGTCGGATTGCCCATCATTGCATCCAGCAAAAGGGTTTCATAGGCTTCCGGTTGCGGCGCATTATAGCTGTCTGCATAGCTGAAGACCATGTTTACGGGGTTCAGAGACATTGT
>DASVMC010000107.1:0-2708 GCA_036384555.1 Niabella sp.
TGCTAATGATAACTTTCGGATGGACTAAATATCGTAGTCCGGTAGCTATCAGATCCGGCCATAGCCAGAACGCCCCTCAATTTTAGATACCTTTGCGACGATAGCGAATCGGAGAAATCGTTATAACTAATAAGATTCCCCTTAAAGAACTTTAATCCTGATTATCTCAGACACACTGTAACAAAGATAGTTCCCTGCATGATCAGATGGTGACCACGCATCTCTTACCGCCCGGGATCTCCGTATCCCATAGTGTTTCAATATCCTGCAAGGGAACAGCTACCGTTTCCGCTTTTAGCCGGTTATCTGCGGCAAGCCGGAATGCCTCGGGGATGATCTCCGTAAGCAGTTGCTGCATTTCATTTTTTGTCCAGCTGCCCAGCCCGGAGCCGGACAGTTGCAGGTCCACGCTTCTTAAAATTGCCGAGGATAATTCAATTTTGTCGCCGGTGAGAGAGCCGATGGAAACAAAACGGGTCCGGTGTGTAAAAGCGCCCTGTCCTTTTAATGCCTCTAAAATAAGTGCGGCGGTATGTCCCCATAAATAATCAATAATGATATCAACAGGGGTGTTGCGGTGTATTGTTTGCAGCTGTGTAATAAAACGTTCATCCTCCTGTTGTACAGGAATGATTTCGTCTGCACCCAGCGCCAATAAAGACTGCAGCGACTCCTCATTTCTTCCGGTTGCAATGATTTTTTGAGCGCCGTAATATTTTGCAAGCTGAACAGCGATACGGCCGGTAAAGCCGGTCGCCCCGTTGATCAGCACGGTTTCGCCGGGTTGCAGAGCCGCCCGGAACCGGAGGGCCATCGCCGACCCGGCAACGGCATTGGGTAAAGCTGCAGCCGTGGCATTGTCGATGCCATCGGGCAGCGGGATGATATTGCTTTTTTCAGCTACTGCTTTTTCGGCGATCATACCGGTAACCCCCAATGCAAAAACCCGGGTTCCGTCTGCCAGTAATCCTACACCATCGCCACCAGGGATGCTGGCCTGCCTGGCGGCATCCTGTGCGGAATAGTGCCGGCCGCTTGCCCTTGATTTGTCCAGGTGCTTAATGGCGGCGGCCTTTACTGCAATTAAAACTTCCTCTTCATTGGAGACAACGGGCTCGGGAAAACCTTCTGTATACTGCGGTCTTTCGCCTCTCTGAAAAATTACTGCTGCTTTCATGTTGTTTGTATTTACCATCAAAATTAAACAGCAGGCTTCCGGCGGGTGATAACATTTGTTACTAAATGCAGCGTGGCTACCTCTTTTTGGCCAGCGTACGTTTTATACGGCTCAGGTGCACTTTTGTAATACCCAGGTAGGAGGCAATATAATGCTGCGGTACCCGTTGCACTATTTGTGGCTTTTCATTGAGTAAATGCAGGTATCGTTCCCCGGGTGTATCTTTTATAAATGAAAAGAAATGCTTCATATAGTCAAAGGTGCGTTCAAATATGGTATTGATGTACAGATCGCGCAGCGGCGGTATTTCTTTTATTGCTTCAATGATCCGGTCTGCATCTTTCTTGTGTATCCACCATAAAACACTGGGCTCAATGGTCTCAATGCTGACAGGGCTGGGAATTTTCTTTATAAAGCTCTCAATGGAAGCCACCATATTGTTTTCAAAAAAGAACTGGGTGGTAATATCTTTTCCGTTATGGTTGTACCATACCCGGATGCAGCCTTTTTCAATGAGGAACATCTTTTTTGAAATGTCCCCTTCTTTTAAAAGCGTGGTCTTGGCAGGCACCTGAATGCGTTTAAAGCAACCGGTATATTCACTCCATTGCTGCTGACTGAGCGGGAATTTATTTCTGAATGGTTCAAACATCTGTTTTATTGTAGCACGGTTGATGTAACAGCAACGCTAAATTAGGAAACAAAATGTTTAATAGGATATTCTTTATGTACAGGCGACGGTATAAAACGGGGGAGTGCCGGTTGCCTTTCTATGAGGGCTGACCCGGACCGGAGAACCTGAAAACTATTTTTTGTGTAACTTGCTGTTTGAACTTTGCAAACAGGCATATTGTATGAGCGTTATGAAACCCACTTCATTGGAGGCCTTTTATGAAGAAGCGGCTGTGTGGACCGGTCGGGAGGTAAACACCCTGTTGCCGCCCGGTATTGGCAGGGAGATCGGCCATTTTAATGTTTTCGATATCGCGGCCACGATCGAAGCCGCAAAGCGGAAAATGGCCATGCCGTACAACAGGAGGGCCTATTATAAGATCAGCCTTATACGGGGAAAGAACCGGGCGGAGTATGCGGATAAGGTGATCGGGATCGCCGGCAACGCCCTGCTATTTGCAACTCCCAAAGTACCGTATCACTGGATACCGCAGGATCCGGACCAGGGCGGGCATTTTTGCGTATTTACAGATGCGTTCCTGATCAAAAATAAAAGCGGTGTGGTGTTGGAGGATCTGCCGATCTTTCAGCCGGGTGGCTATCCGGTTTTTGAAATTACTGATGAGCAGGCCACTGAAATAGGGCAGGTGTTTGCAAAAATGAAAAAGGAGATCGCTTCCGGTTATACCTTTAAATACGACCTGCTGCGCAATTATGTGCTGGAGCTGATCCACTACGGGCAAAAGCTGCAACCGGCTGCTGCTTTAGCCGTCAGCCCCAACGCAGCGGCCCGGGTAACAGCACTTTTTATTGAGCTGCTGGAGCGGCAGTTCCCGATTGAATCGCCCCGGCAACCGCT
>DASVMC010000108.1:0-5315 GCA_036384555.1 Niabella sp.
CTATATCAAATAGTAAACCACCCTCCAGGATCTTTAACCAATCGCTGCCGGCAATATCCGGAAACAAGCCCCTGTTCAGAAAATAAAAAAGGAGGCGGCATATAAAAAATAAAAGCAGCACAATTGCGGTCCGGTATAAAAAGACCGCATAATAACCCCATTGAAGCGTCGTTTTTCTCCTGGTCATACCCATAAAAATTAAATCAGGTAGCAGCTGTTTGTTCATCAGCCTGCCTTTGTTTTCCTGTGGCCGTCCTGCGTTCCCTGCTGAACAGTACAGGAACGGCAGTGAGTGCCATCGCCATCGTAATCAGGTAAAAACTCAGGCTTACTGAAACGGCCAGGTCTTTATCCAACCCAAAAGTAGTGGCACCCCAAACAATGGCCACCTCCCTTGCACCCAATCCGCCAATGCTGAACGGAAACAATGAAGCAAGTGATGATAACAGGAAGATAGCAAAATAAGGCCAATAACTGGTTGTACAGCCCAGAGCGGCTAAAATAAACGCAACAGTAACCAGTTGCAGGGATTGGGCACCAATGGCCAGCAGGTGCGTAATGACAAAGCGCTGGCTGATTCTTTTAAAAAAATGTTGCAAAACCCAGTAATAAAGAAGCGTTCCAATCACAAAAGCCAGCAGGATCCAGCGGCTGTACTGCTGCACCTGGTTCATGGAAAGGCTAAAGACCGCTACCAGAAAACACAGGCCCCACAACCCGCTCAGACGGTCAAAAAAAACGGCAGAAAAGGCTTCTTTATGCGTCGTAAACGGATAGCGTTGTTTTAAGGCAATGATTTTATACCCGTCGCCCCCGATACCACCGGGTAAAAACAGATTATAAAACATCCCCAATAAAAACAGGCGGAAATTGGATTTCAGCGAAATAGGAAGTCCGATATTACGAAAAAAATGCAGCAGGCGAACAGAGGTCACCAGCTGGCAAAGCACAAAAGCAACAATTGCCGGAATCAGGTACCACACATTGGCTTCTTTCCACAGCCGCTTCACAACAGTCAGGTCTACTTTTGTATAGACCAACCACAGGGCCAGGGCGGTAAACCCTACTTTCAGTATCGGTTTTAAAACATTCCAAACCCTTTTTTTATCCATAAATCAACTGCAAACTTAGGATAGTTGATTGAAAATCGGGAATTGAGGTCCGGGCATCAGTTACCAGCCTCGGATTTCATACTGCACCGGAATCAACTTCATAAGTGATTTGTGAAGATACAAACCACAGCTTGTGCCAGGGTCAGTGCCCTCACTGACCGTGAGCAGCAATAATTGCTCACACCCCGGGACCAGCGTCCGGATCAGGTATCAGGCGATCCGTTATTGAAAGCGTTTATCAGACGCCGACCTTAAACAGACGCGTTTTCAGGCATCCCTGTTATATACGGATGCCCGCTTTTTTACCCCCTCCCTGCTGTTGCTCCGTACTCCAGCCCCTTCAACCTCCAACTTTGCCTCCAACCCTAAAGTTCCGTATCTTTGGCATCCTGTCAAATTGGCTTAAAACGCTTATAGCATTATTTTTGACGGGTAACAACTTTTATAAAATAGATACAAAATATATGTTTGGTTTCTTATCAAAAATGTTCGGCGGCAGTAAATCTGAGAAAGATGTAAAAAAGATAGCCCCTGTCATAGAACAAATTAACAAAAACTTTGCTAATTATCAATCACTTAGCAATGATGAATTGCGTAATAAAACCCAGGAGTTCCGGAAGCGCATTCATGACCAGCTTACAGAAATTGACGCTAAAATTGCCGGGTTGAACCAACAGGCCGATGAGCTGCCGCATGAAGAACTGTTGCAGAAAGATGCTATTTACAAGCAGGTGGACGAGCTGAAAAAAGACCGGGACAAAGAGATTGAAAAAGTGCTGGATGAGATCCTGCCGGAAGCATTTGCAGTTGTTAAGGAAACAGCACGCCGTTTTGCCAATAATTCAGAACTGGCTTCCAAAGCAACAGAACTGGACCGTGAGCTGGCAAAAAAAGCCGATTATATTACCATTGATGGCGACAATGCAATCTATAAGAACAGCTGGACCGCTGCAGGTGCCAAAATCACCTGGAATATGGTGCACTATGACGTACAATTGATTGGTGGTTCAGTGCTGCATTCCGGTAAAATTGCGGAGATGGCTACCGGGGAAGGAAAAACCCTTGTATCTACCCTGCCGGCATACCTGAATGCATTGGCCGGTGAAGGCGTGCATATTGTTACCGTGAACGATTACCTCGCCCGTCGTGACCAGGAATGGAACGGCCCCGTATTTGAATGGCTGGGGCTGCGGGTTGATTGTATCGACAAACATCAGCCGAATTCAGCAGAGCGCCGGAATGCCTACATGGCAGATATTACCTATGGGACCAATAACGAGTTTGGCTTTGACTACCTGCGGGATAATATGGTGCACAATGCAACAGAAATGGTGCAGCGCAAACACCATTATGCCATGGTGGATGAGGTGGACAGCGTACTGATCGATGATGCCCGTACCCCATTGATCATCAGCGGACCGGTTGATCATGCCGACGAACAGCAATATCATATTCATAAACCACGTGTAGAACAATTGTACCGTGAGCAGGAGCGCATCGTCCGCAACAACCTGAACGAAGCAAAACGGCTTTTTGAAAAAGGGGAAGATGATCCCAAAACGGGCGGACTGCATTTGTACCGCGCTTACAGGGGCCTGCCCAAATACGGGCCATTGATAAAATTCCTGAGCGAGCCGGGCGTAAAAGTAAAAATGCAAAAAGCAGAGAACTATTACCTCCAGGAACAGGAACGCAACATGAAGGTGGTGGATGAAGACCTCCTCTTCAAGATCGATGAAAAGACCAACTCGGTAGATCTTACTGAAAAAGGTCTTGGAATGATCACAAAAGTTGGGGAAGATGCTGATTTCTTTGTATTACCGGATATCGGCGCCTCTCTTGCTGATGTGGAAAAAAGTGATGCTCCCTCTGAAGA
The DNA here is from genome assembly GCA_036384555.1 of Niabella sp. GTDB lineage: Bacteria > Bacteroidota > Bacteroidia > Chitinophagales > Chitinophagaceae > Niabella. The sequence goes on from DASVMC010000108.1 coordinate 2,989, forward strand.
AAAATTAAAACAAAAAGAAGCCCTGCTGAATGATTATTCTCAAAAAGCAGACCGGATCCATTCCGTACAGCAGTTGCTGAAGGCATACGCCCTGTTCCAAAAAGATGATGAATATGTGATTGTGGATGGCGCCATTAAAATTGTTGATGAGCAAACCGGGCGTATTATGGAAGGACGCCGTTATTCGGATGGATTGCACCAGGCACTGGAAGCAAAAGAAAATGTAAAGATCGAGGCGGCTACCCAAACCTATGCAACCATCACTTTGCAGAATTATTTCAGAATGTACCACAAGCTGGCAGGGATGACCGGTACCGCAGAAACGGAAGCCGGCGAATTGTGGAGCATCTATAAACTGGATGTGGTTACCATTCCTACCAATGTTCCGGCGATCCGTAAGGATATGCAGGACCTGGTTTATAAAACCAAACGTGAAAAATATAAAGCGGTTATTGACGAAATTGAGAAACTGCGCAATGAAGGGCGGCCGGTGCTGGTGGGTACCACCTCTGTTGAAATCAGTGAATTACTCAGCCGCATGCTGCAGCAAAAGAAAATAGAACATAATGTATTAAACGCCAAGCAGCACTCCCGTGAGGCCGAAATCGTTTCCGGTGCAGGTCTTGCCGGCGCGGTAACCATTGCCACAAATATGGCAGGCCGGGGTACTGATATTAAACTGGGGCCTGGTGTAAAAGAAGCGGGCGGCCTGGCCATTATTGGTACAGAGCGCCATGAAAGCCGCCGGGTAGACCGCCAGCTGCGTGGCCGTGCCGGTCGTCAGGGCGATCCGGGTAGCTCCCTGTTCTTTGTATCACTGGAAGATGACCTGATGCGTATGTTCGGAAGCGAGCGTATTGCCGGTATGATGGATAAACTGGGCTATAAAGAAGGCGATGTGATCCAGCACAGCATGATCAGTAACAGCATTCAGCGGGCTCAAAAGAAAGTAGAAGAAAATAACTTTGGTATCCGTAAGCGTTTGCTGGAGTATGATGACGTTATGAATAAACAGCGTAATGCTATTTATGAAAAACGGAACCATGCCTTATTCGGAGACCGTTTATCACTGGATATTGACAATGCCTTCTCTATTGTGGCAGAAAGCCTTTGTACCTCCTTTAAAGAACAGGATGATTTTGAAGGATTCAAGCTGGCCTGTATTGTCAATTTTGGAATGGACACTTCTGTTAATGAAGAAGCGTTCCATACCACAGATGCTACCAAACTGGCCGACAAGCTGTACGAAGAAGCTTTAACGCGTTATAGCGAGCATAATAAAGGAATTCAAAGCCAGGCAGTACCTGTATTCCAGAACATCCGCGACACACAGGGAGGTCATATTGAGAATGTAATCGTTCCCTTTACAGACGGACGTAAGGCCATTAATGTTCTGGCGCCGCTGGATAAAACCATCAGCTCCGAAGGCCGTGAACTGGTATCCAGTATGGAAAAATCCATTACCCTTGCAGTAATTGATGATGCCTGGAAAGAGCATTTGCGGGCTATGGATGACCTGAAACAAAGTGTGCAGACCGCCTACCTGGAGCAGAAAGATCCGCTGGTGATTTATAAGGTAGAAGCGTTCCAGTTATTTAATAACATGACCACTACTTTAAATAAGGATATCATCTCCTTCCTTACCCAGGCCAACCTGCCTGCCCAGGAAGAAACACCCAGCATAAAAGAAGGTCGGGCACAAAAGACCGATTTGAGTAAGATGCGGGTAAACAAAGATGAAATAGAAACTGCCGGCGAGGATTATGCAGCCAACGAAAAAGATTATTTTGACCCTGCACAACCACCAGTAAAACAGGAACCGATCCGGGTGGGGCCCAAAGTGGGCCGGAACGACCCTTGTCCTTGTGGCAGTGGTAAAAAATACAAAAACTGCCACGGCCGGCTTGAATAAAACCGATCTGGTCCCCACTTTAAACAGTGGGGATTTTTTTTGCCTGTAAATACCGATAACAGGCTGTTGGCCATGAAATGCGGACACTAACCACAGCTGCGTTCAATTTATTGCTCCTATACTGAGCGCACATCCGTAATCCCGGCCCACTCACTTCGGGCTATCAGCGGTCACGTTACAACCAAAAAAATGTTACACCCTGAATAAAAAGATTCAGCAACTTCTGTTAATTTTGCATTTCTCTTCAGGAAAGCCATCCTAGCTCAGTTGGTAGAGCAGCTGTTTCGTAAATAGCAGGTCGTGGGTTCGAGTCCCATGGTTGGCTCCAAATACCGGAAGATCGATTATCGCTTGAAGTAATATAAAAATGGTCTCTGGCTTTTAAAAAACGATACCCATTTTATGTTCACTAAGC
>DASVMC010000109.1:0-4177 GCA_036384555.1 Niabella sp.
AGGAAAAAAAACGCCATGCCGGCTGACTGGCCGGGTTCATTATCCTTCCACATGCCCGAGGCATAATAGATAACAAACGGCAATCCGAAGGTCATTACATACATGAAAAGGGACCAGAAATAGATCATGAAATTCATAGAACAACAGTTGATACGATCGCTTTAGTTTTTCTTTGGGGTATTTAACATTTGTAGCATTATAAAAGGCCGGCGTCCTCTATTAGAACGATCAGTCCGCATTTTTATTGTAACCAGTTAAAAATATTAACGGTATATAATAGCAATGCAGCGCATTATTTACAAAAGCTGTTTCCGTTTCATCCCGGTTTTTTGTCAAAAAAATCAGGCTTGGGTTTCTGCTGACAGACAGCTGTCAGCATCCCTGTCTAGTTTTGAATACTAATCAACAAAAAAAATATAATGACAACAACAACCTTAGAACAGACAAACACGGTAATCAGTAAAGAACAGTTATTAAAACACTGGCTGGGACATCGCAACCTTACCCGCCGGGTGATTGAAGCCTTTCCCGAAAAAGCGCTTTTTGAATTCTCAGTCGGTAGTATGCGCCCGTTTGCACAACTAATAACAGAGCTGCTTTCCATCGGCGGTCCGGCTTTAAAAGAGATCTTATCAAAAGAGGCCCGCCCTTATACGGAAGCAGGTATTGAGCTGTCTTCTAAAAAAGAAATACTGGAACAATGGGATGCGGCTACCGAAGCCATCAGGAATGACTATTTACTGATCCCGGAGGAAGATTTTCAAAAAACATTTAACCTGTTCGGTCAATATGAATTCCCTGTTTATGAGAATATCTTCTATTTTATTGACAACGAAATCCATCACCGGGCGCAGGGATATGTATACCTGCGCGCCCTGGGTATTCAGCCGCCTTTCTTTTGGGAAAGAAAGGCCTAAATCATACAGAACTATAAGGCTTTCAAAAAGTCTTATAGTTCTAAATTTTTTAATTGGAGACGGATGATCGCCCGCACCGTTTCTTTTAACGATTCCGGTTCCAGTATCGTTGCATAATCCCCGAACGTTATAAACCAGCGGGCAAAATCACTTTCAGGGTAGCGGCTCATAAAGGTCATTTCAATACCTGCTGTCGTTTTCTTTTGCTCCACAAAACCCTGGTATTCTTTATGCCGCTCCAGGTATTTTGCTACTTTCGGGTCCACCACAATCCGGATCTTCGTCCTTGGATGATCCTGTGACTGATTTAAAAAATGTTCTAATACCGGATGCTTTTTCCGGAAAGGTATATCCAGCTTTTTTATTCCCTGTATCCGATCTGTACGGAACCTGCGGTAATCTTCTCTTAAATAGCAATAAGCCATCAGGTACCAAAACCCGTTTTCATGAAACACGCCTACGGGTTCTATCTTTCTTGTTTCGGCCCTATCCGACTCCAGCTTTTTATACTGCACTTCAGTTTGCATCTTCTGAGCAAGACAGTCAAACAGGACGGATAGCGCTTCAGGAACTTTATGATTAAAAATCGGCTGGTTGCTGCGCACCAGTACCTGCGATTCGATGCTGCTGATCCAGTCCTTCTCTGTCATCCGCAGCACTGCTTTCATCTTTGTGATGGCAGCTACAAAATGATCACCCAGGCCTTTATCAATAAACCGTTCCATCAGTTTTTCCGCCGCAACAAAGCTGGAGGCCTCCTCACGGGTAAACATGACCGGTGGTAAACGATATCCTTCCACCAACTCATACCCAACTCCCGCTTCACTGGAAATAGGCACACCGGCCGTCTGCAGGCTACGGATATCCCGGTAAATGGTGCGCAGGCTTACATCGAACCGGTCGGCCAGATCCTGTGCTTTTACAATACGTTTGGATTGTAACTGAATCAGGATAGATACAATCCTGTCAAATTTATTGATCGGTTCATCAGCCATTTGCCCGGAATATTAAAATTGGTGGTTTTGGGGCTGAAAATAAGAAAAATACTAAAACAACAGTTGTCAAAACCGGGCTATTGCTATCAGGCTTGCCAGCGTCAGCAAACCAAGCATTGTAAAATACACACCTGCCGGCAGCGGTTTCTTACTGTAAATACCACACAATATGCTAATGCTGACAAAGATGGCCAGCTTGGGAACAATTTTATTGTATTGTACAGCCGGGTAATGCAGCAGTACCATAGTTAACCCGGTAATCAATATTGCAAGGCCCAGGAAAACAGCATACCGATAGAGCCTCCGCTCCTTTTGGGGGTAAAATACGATCAAACTGGCTGCAAAGGTCAGAAAGGATAGAAAATGCAGGATCAAAACGGTATTAAAGAGCCACATGATTTTTCTTTTTAGTGATGTTCGTATAATATAAACCCAGACCTAAGCCCAAAAGCACCGCAATAACATGCGGCAACAATTTTGAAGTTTCAAAATCCGGATGGGCAACCACTACTCCAAAATCGGTAGCAGGTATCATACAACTGGATAACAGAATAAGGCCAAGTGCTCTGTATTGCTTTGTAAAAAGCAGCAGCAGTAGCAGCACCCCGCAAAAAAGGTCCCGGATACCTTTAATGTACTGGAAAGAATAATCGCCACCGGTAGGTACATGGATACCAAAAGCAGCTTCAGCAACCAGCGGCATCGCGAAAAAACGAATACCTATAAAGATCAGTGTAAGCCCTGTAATAAGGGTTAGTGTAAAAGCGGTTTTTTGTGTGATTTTTTGCATTGTGGAACTATTTTTTATTGTTGCCACAAACTTCCGCTATTATAAATACCTGGTGATGCACCCAGGTTAATTAATGAGCAGCATTCCTTTTTCTTATACGGCTGAGCGACTGCGGCTTTACACCAACATAGGATGCTATACAATATTGCGGAATGCGCTGCTGCAGATCCGGGTACACCTGCAGAAAGTTATGATAACGTTCCTCCGCCGAATCTGTATAGAGCGAAGTGATCTGCCGGAGCGCCTCTACAAAAATGTGTTCACTGATGAGGCGGCCAAAACGCTCACCTCCTCTTATATTTTTATAAAATAACTGCAGGTGCTCATAGGATAAGGTAAGCAAAACCCCGTCTTCAATATGCCGTATATTCTTGCCGGAGGGTTGTTTACTTAAAAAGCTTTCATAATTGCAGATAAAATCGCCTTCCTTTCCAAATCCATAAATCTTTTCCTCCCCATCCTTATTGATATAATACCGGACAACACCTTTTACGATAAAGCCCACATGCCTGCAAACAGCTCCTTCTTTTAAAAAGAAATCGTTCTTTTTTACCCGCTTCTCTTTAAAAAGAGTGGTAAGGTATCTTTTTTCATCCTCATTCAACTCTATAAAACGGCTAAATGCCGCAATCAGTAAGTCATGCATTCCAGATTTTTACCCGCAAAATACAACAAACTTTATCGCTGTACAGCACGGCGTCTATAACGGTGATCCGGCATCCGTTCCCGGTAGTATTACCGTCTGTATTTTAACAGCCTGTTTCCAATGAAAAAACATTTTTTTGGATTAACTTGTTGTCTTATTATAAGATAAGAGTTATGAGCACTTCTAAAGCAAAATCCCAGAAAGCAATTGAGGTCAATGGCAGGCAATACCACTACAGTTCCTTAAAAAATCTTCCGGAAGGATCTGTAGAGCACCTCCCCTTCAGCATCCGCATCCTCTTAGAGAACGTATTGCGGAACTATGATGGGTTCAGTATTACAGATGAACACATACAAACACTGGCAAAGTGGTCTCCCGCACCTGTAGATAAGGATATTCCGTTTAAACCGGCACGCATCCTTATGCAGGATTTTACAGGCGTTCCGGCAGTGGTGGATATGGCCTCTCTGCGCGCAGAATTTGTGCGGCACGGCAAGAACGGACAGAAAATAAACCCGGCCATCCCTGTAGATCTGGTGATTGATCATTCCGTACAGGTCGATTATTTTGGAACCGACTATTCTTATGATAAAAATGTAGGGCTTGAATTTGACCGGAACAAGGAACGTTATGAATTATTAAAATGGGCACAAAAAGGACTGAATAATTTTACGGTGGTTCCTCCCGGCATGGGTATCTGCCACCAGGTAAACCTGGAATACCTGGCCAAAGGAGTAACTGAGCGGGATGAATGGCTATTCCCTGATTCTTTGGTGGGTACGGACTCACATACACCCATGGTCAATGGTATTGGCGTTATCGGCTGGGG
>DASVMC010000110.1:0-1586 GCA_036384555.1 Niabella sp.
CTTTTTCCTTAATCATGGCAGTAATTTTTTGCCGGTTGGCTTCTTCTTTACTGGAATTTAACCTGCTTTGGGTCTGCAGTTTCTGATAATATACATACAGCAAAGCAATGACCGGCAGCAAAACAGCTATAAAGCCAATCAGTAACCCATACTTAACCGTGCGCTGATGCTGTAACTGGCTTTCCTTTTTCAGGAGCTCTTTTTCCTTCTGGGCCGTATTGTACCGGATCTCCAATTCATTCACTTCTCTTTTATTCTGCCGGGTGGTAATATCATTCATAACGCCAATATATTGCGTTCCCAATGCATAGGCATTCTTATAATCGCCCTGTGCTACATATACTTCTTCAAGACTGCGAATGGCTCTTCGCTGGGCTTCCAGGTCGCCCCACTGCAGCGCGTTCATATATACCATAGAAAGTGAGATCTGGGCATTCTCATACTCTTTTTTAGCAAACAGGATATCTCCTATATGCTGACCTGCCTTTATATACAGGTCATAAAACTGGTTGGCCTGTGCTGCATCTTTTATGGCTACAAAAGCTGAATAAGCAGTGTCCGGCCGGTGCTCCAGTTCCATAATGAACGCCAGGTTCAGCCGGGTTTCCAGCTCATTTTTTACCTGTCCCGTTTGCCGGAAATAGCCCAGTGCTTCATTAAAATAACCGGCGGCTTTTGGCAGCTCTTTCTGTGCCAGGTACAGGATCCCCAGCTGCTTATGAATAAGGTATACAAGATTTTTGTCATTGCTTGAGGCCAGCACCTGGTTATAGAGCCGGATAGCTTCATCATTTTCACCGCGCAGGTAATAGACCGTTGCCTGCCCGAATTTATTCTGGTCAACAACCGCGCTGTTTTTCATTTGCTCCCCGGAGCTGATCCCCTGCAGATAAAAGCGTAAGGCCTCGTCAAAAAGCCCCTGGGCCTGGTAGGCTTTTGCCATGGAATAATCCAGGCTGCTGGTGTATCGCAACTTTTCTGCTGCATTTATCGTTTTCTGCTGTAAGGCGCTCTGCATGGCAGCCGCATAGAACAGCACAGAGTCTGTAGTTCCTGAAGATTCATGAAATCGGATCAGGGCTGTTGCCGCTTTAAACCGGTCTTCAATTGTCTTTGCACGATGCCAGTTCGTTAATAAAGCCTCCGGAGTACGCACAGGATTAGCCCCATATGCCGACATAGAAGTTGCTTCCTGCGCAGGCAGTGTTAATAAAAATCCACAAATAAAGCCCAGTACAAAAAAGGTCTTTTTCATCTGTTCCTTTTTCAGTTCACCCGCTATTTTTCAGATGGAATACCTGAATAATCATCCTCAACGGGTCTGCATTCATTTACAGACATTCAAAAGAGCAAAATAATATCAATTGACCAAATGAGTGCTCTTATATTCCTTCCCTGAAAACAGCACTACCCTAACCAAAGCCCGGCAGCAGCGCTTATAAGAAATACATTTATTCCATTTTTTCTGCAGGACCCTGCTCACCCAACTGACGCATCATATCCATAGTAAAATGAAAATGCTCTTCTGCAGGTACTGCCTTTCTCGACAGCTCATTAATATCGTCATACCGTGTCCATAAAAACGG
>DASVMC010000111.1:0-3264 GCA_036384555.1 Niabella sp.
GGATGCGCATTTGATGGATGCGGCTTCTTGCGGTGCCCGTTCTATCCGGCGCGCAGTAACCCTGCCGGCTTTATGCACGCCTGTGGATTTTAATATTTGCTCCGGTTGCCGCCACCATTTATCTTTGACCGGATGGATGATAAAAACGAAATGAATGCATTGCTCAACCTGATCGACGATCCCGACGGGGAGATCTATGAAGCGGTCAGCAATCGCATTATTTCTTACGGCCCTCCCGTAATACCCACCCTGGAGCACCTGTGGGAAACGACCCCCGATGCGGTGATACAGGAACGCATTGAGCTGCTGATCCACCGCCTCTATTTTTCCGGATTATTGAATGATTTTAATGAATGGAATGCCGCGGGGCATCATGAGTTAATGCCGGCGCTCTTACTGATCACAAAATTCCTGTATCCCGAGATGCAGGCAGCGAAAGTACTGCACAATGTAGAGCGTTTGCGGAGAAATATCTGGCTGGAACTGAACAATTACCTGACCCCGCTGGAACAGGTGAACATTATCAACAGCATATTTTACAACTATATCGGAATCAAGGGCGCCACCAATGATACGGAACGTCCGGATGAGTATTTAATTCCCAAGATCCTGGAGTCCAAAAAAGGCAACCAGACCGGTATCGGCTCTTTGTACCTGCTACTGGTAGAAATGCTGGATATTCCCATACGCCTTATGCGCATACCTCACCAGTTTGTACTGGGCTATTGTAAACCCGGACTTGGAAATACCAGCGGGAATTATGAAGTAGATTTTTTTATTGAGCCTTCATTAGGTCAGATCTTTACAAACACCGACCTGCAGCACTATCTTTCAAAAATAGGCGTTGAACATCAATCCGGCTATTTAAAGCCTCAGTCTAACCTTGAAGTGATCCGCCGGATCATTACCGACTTCAGCGAGTGTTTTAAGGATGAGCAGCCGGTACAATATGAAGAATTAAATACCCTGATCCGGTCGCTCAGCTAACCCTGTATAAAAAGCTGCTTTTCGATCTTGAAACCCGGGACCGCCTGGGAAGCGCTTTTATTTTAATGCATTTTTTTACCAGGTCTCTTCACTTTAAAGTCATGGGACAGCTGATGGCCTGTGCTGTTGCGGCAGGATACGCAGGGCTTATATAAGGTATTCCCAGGTTGAGGCCCCGCAGGATGATCAAAACAGCTGCTACTGCTACAAAGAAGGAAGGAAGCTTCCTTATCCGGTGCCTGAATGCGAATGACAGATGATGACCGGTTAACATCAGCAATCCCATCAGCGGAAGCGTACCCATACCGAATGCTGCCATAAACAGCCCGGATTGTAAAGGACCTCCGATCACTAAAGCAGCCGCTACAGCCATATACACCATTCCACAAGGCAGAAGCCCGTTGAGCATTCCGATAATAAAGAATGTTGCGGACTTATTTTTACGGGAAAGAAAATAGGCAAGCGTTTTTTTCAGCCGTTGCCGGAAAGCGCTTACTATTTTTATATCTGGCAGGGAATGGCCCAGCAGCAATACTATCAAAATGATACTCCCTGTAACAACAGCAAACAATTGCTGGTACCCCGTTATGGCAATTCTGCGACCCAGTAATCCCAGCACCACACCCAACAAAAAATAAGTAGCCGTTCTTCCCAGGTTATAAAGTAAGATCGCTATAACCCGGCCGGTCCTTCCCGTGTGATTTAAAGGTAAGGAAAGGGCCAATGGTCCGCACATGCCTATACAATGAAGGCTTCCAGCCATACCCAGCCCCATACCTATAAGTATTGCTTCCATCATTTACTGTACCCGGAAATGTTGTTCGTGAAAATAGGCTGTATCGTTATTCACCCACTGCATGCGTACTTTATACCAGCCCTTCATCAGTTTTTCTGCCGGCAGCCGGTAAACAGTTGCCGAAGCATCATTCATATCCAGCTTCCTGTCGCCCCTGCTGTCTGCCAATCTCAGGAACTCAACAGTCCCTGAACGGATATTACCGCAGGCTGCAGGAGGCAGCCGTATCTCTACAAAATTGTTCAGCGTCCTTATTATCACATCTTCCCCGGTAGCTTTAAGCCGCTTGCGGGCATCTATTACCTGCTGGTATGCCAGCTCCTTTTCATAATAATCTGAATCGATCATCTCATTGGTTTGTTTGGTTGCTACAATAACCATTGAGATCATTCCTACCAGAAAGATCCCCAGTATGATCAGCACCCTGTATCCCCAGCTCATAGTATCATTCCATTTTAAAGATTAAATAAACGGCCCCAGGAATTTTGACCGCACGGTTGCTGTTTTAACACCAGCGGCATACACTCCAATGGTAATATCTGTGGATCTTGCCCGGATGACCGATTTCGGAACCGTAATAAAAAAAGTAATAGTATTCAGGCTTTCTGCTTTCAACTGGTTGTGATTGACATCCACTTTTTTTATGGTTCCCGGAACAGCTCCCTGTACTTTCAGCTCATACGTCACTTCCTGCTTTGTTTTATTGATCATTTTAGCCTGAAACAGGTTGGACAATGAGTCGGCTCCCACCTCCTGATACAATTGTCCTTTCACACGCGAAATGGTGGTATCAATACTTTTACGGGAAAAGACCAAAAAGCTCATCAGTCCTGCCAACACAACGAGAATAACAGAATAGAATTTCATCCGGCCATTAAAATGAAAGGGCTGTTTTTCCGAGATCTGGTTTTCTGAAGCCATCCGGATCAGCCCCTGTGGCCGGCTGATCTTCAGCATTACAGAATTGCAGGCATCAATACAGGCGGTGCAGCCCACACATTCCATTTGCACTCCGTTGCGGATATCGATCCCTGTTGGACATACATTTACACATAATTTACAGTCAATGCAGTCGCCCAAAGTACCGGAGGCCGCTTTTTTAAGTTTTCCTCTTGGCTCACCCCTGTTATAATCATAGGATACCTGCATGGTGTCTTTGTCAAAAAGTACGCCCTGCAACCGTCCATACGGGCAAACGGTTGTACACACAATATCCCTTACGAAAGCATATACAAAATAGAAAAGCACCGTAAAAAAAAGCAGTCCTGCAAAAAGGCCTTTATTCAGGCCGATCGGTTTCCGCACCAGCTCCAGGACTTCCGAAGCACCCAGGATGTAAGAAAGGAAGGTATGGGCAATCAGGAAAGATACAATAAAAAACAGGGTATGTTTACTCGTTTTGCGCGTCAGTTTCCGCACACTGAGCGGTTCCTTATTCAGCTTTTTCTGCTGCGCGGGTGAGCCTTCGATCCACCATTCAA
>DASVMC010000112.1:0-6869 GCA_036384555.1 Niabella sp.
AAAGATCCTGTTGTTGATCTCATAATAGATCCTTTTACGGACCTGCGGCGATACCGCATCCAGCTTATCACCTACCAAATAATCAACCCATGCCAGGAACGTAGCTGTTTCGGCACTAAACAATTCAACAAATGGTTTTGACACATCCATCAGTCCTGAATATTCTTTTGTACGGGGCAAATGGGCGGAGGCTCCCCAAAAAGATTCCTCGCAAATGGACCATACTCCATTAATGATGGGATCTATGAACCTTCCTTTGTTTTCATATACCTCTGCCAGCAACAGCGTACCCAGCACACGTCTTTTCTGAAAACTTATTTGCTCATAAGAGGCTCTGTCCCCTGTTCGTTCTATCAGCAATGAAGTAGTAGCAGGGATAGCTGGCCATTCATAATGCATATACGATTCCGCTTTTTCCAGATACGCCTTCATCAGGGTATCGTCTGCCCTGCTCCAGGTGGCTCTGTCTGTTAACCTTGGAAAAGGCGTCCACTCGCTTAACGGAATCAGCTGCTGCTGCAATTGGTCCCGGGAATACTTACCGCTCAATAAATTTGTTTCCTGCGCTTTCACCTGTATAAAAAGCGCCAGCAAAAAGACAGATACTATTATTTTCATGTGTTTATTTGTTATTGTTTAGGGCTATATGGCATTCGCCAAATAAGCACATCCATGGGTATTAAAATATTTATGACCCATTTCCTATTATTTCATTAACTGAATAATTCCTTCTTTTACGGGAGGAACAACAAAGCTGATCCCATTGTCCTTTCTCTTAATCAGCAACTTTTCTTTTATTGTCCCTTTTACCAGTACTGCAGCAGCATACTCACTTTCCCTGATCATTATACAGGCCTCCTTATTGCAAGAGATCTCTAGCACCTTCCCTGAAACAGATAAATTCACCGCACCTGCCTGCTTCATTTTTATGCTGTAGTTCCCATATGCAATGCTGCGTCCATACCCAAGGTAGAGATATTGCGGCTGACTATTTACAACGCCAATGACGCCAAATGCGCCTTCAAACTTCCATACTCCCGCCTGTCTTGGCGTATTATAGTCTGTTGATTGCAAAACCAGCTGCCGGCGGCCATTGCGATTATATATACTGAGCGCCGTAAAATTTTTATCCCCGGGCATGGATTCCGTTTCCACCCGATCCACGCTATACCCGTTGCTTCCTTCAAACGGCTCATACACTGCCACAAAGGGACGCGTCCAGGCTTCTCCCTGCTGCCTGCATACGATTGTGGGTGTGGGACTGCTTCGGTAAACAGGTTGGGCAGTATTTGAAGGCGGACCCTGGCCTGCATAAAAAGTCCTGCCCTCCTGCCCGGCAAATAATACCTGCATATACTTATCCTGCCCGTTCCTTCCCAGGCGAAATAATGCCGTAGTATTTTCAGCAGTACCGCTGCTCAGGGTATTTTGTATGTAACGTAATCCGGGAGGATCAAAAGGCAACCGGCAGAGCGGGATGGCAGCCTTTTTCAACTCCGGTGTCTTACGATTCCTGTTCAGCAAGGTTACCGTATCGGCCACATTATGATAGATGTATTCATTATCCTGCGGATGATCTGAACGATAAATATCAAGGTAATATCCCGAACTATCAGAAAGTCGGATAATGGCAAGTGTTCTGTGCTGTTGCGCCCCTGTAGCAATATCTGTATAGCGGGTATCGGTAAACGAACAAAACGGAGATACAGCGTTGCTGTCTGCAAAAGGCTCCATAGCAGAAAGTGTAATATACCCTATATTTTTTGCGCCGCCGCCTCCGTGAAAATAGGGCACGGATGAAGACCGGCTACCTGCTACTACTGTATTATGGGCTGCCCATTGTGCGTAATAATTTACATGCAGGGGGGCTTCATAAGTCACTCCTTTACCCGGGTCCACCCCCATAACCATACCTGCCCCGTAAAGTTCTGCCGACATTCCATTAGCATGATTATGATTATAGGTAGCACCCTGCACTGTATACATTAATCCGTGGTCTTTTCCGGTACCATTACGCTGTAAATAGCATTTTGCAAAATCCAGCGTACCACTCCTGGGCCAGCTATATGCAGTAATGCAGGGGCCTGTTTCAGGAAGATAGCATAACAACCCCATATAGCCCGACGCTTCACGTCTGTAGCCTTTTATCTCTTCGAGTGCATGCATTGCCGATTGTAACTGCGGCAGTATCGTGTCTTTATATTTTGTGGCCATCAGCAATCCTATTTCCAGACATTCCGGACTTTGCGACGCCGGGCCCGTGTCACCAAAAGAGGGGGCACTTAAATCCGGAAAGGAATATTTCAATAAAACGGCTGAGGCCCTGAGCAATTCAGCGAATTTACTGAAAACAGCATACCCGTTTTTTTCCATTGCCAGACCTGCGACCAGCAAATTACTGACCGGATAATTATGATATCCTCCCGGCTCTTTCCAGTGTCCGTCAGGTGTCAGCCATTTTTTTACAACAGAAGGTAATGCAAGATGCCCGCAGGAGCCATTGATCGTATCTTTTTCCAGGAAGAAATTAAGATAAAAATCGCTCCTGGACCGGTCTTCAAGCGATAGTGCGGCAAATACCATTGCAGGCGACTGCGCGGCAAACCAGTTATTATTCCAGAACCCGTTAAACGTCATGGTGTGCGCTATTTTCTCAAATACATTTTCATACCAGGAAGTTTCATAGGAATGTTGCCGTAAGTAATCATATAAAAAATCATATACCAGCGGCATTGCTTCATCCTGGCCATCGCCAAGGCTCTGTACGGATAAAAATCCGGTGCGGCATGCCCCTTCAACGGGAAATTGCTGTGAAGCGCCATGCGCCCACTGATCCAAAATATCAGCAGCAAATGCTGCGTAAGATTGCTCACCTGTCAACCAGAAAATAACGGATGCTTCTAATGCAAGCTGGTTGATTTTACCATTCAGCACTTCCACAAACGATTGCGGATCCACCCATTCCTTTCCCGGTTCCGGCCCTGCATGCTCCAGTAACATCAGCATCGCTGTATCATAAGGCTTTAATTGTTCGATAGCTGGTAATTTATACGGGTATCCTTCTTTTGTTATTGGCGGCCGTTTATTCGACGATACTCTTACCGTAGGGAACGCTGCATTCCCGGCATAGCCGGTCAGCGCCGTTCCTTCCGGATCTGCATAAAAACGGGTATATTTTTTTCCCGGAGCACGGTTCATGAGATAGCGGCTCAATATCCATTGCGGATCCTTTTTATGACGTTCCACGTAAGATGCAATATTCAGCCGCATATTATCGAATGCCTTTCTTGCCCATTCCTGTCCGGCGATCTTATCCAATATGAGCTGTTTATCCGAAGCACGAACCAATATATGCGGGTGCGCCGTCTGGCAGATAGATGCATTCGTAAAACAACATAACAGGAAGCCTGCACCTGCTTTTATCCAACAGGACCTGTTGAATAAAAACGGTAATATGTTGAACAGATTCATCAATCTTCATTTTTGTTTTAAGAGCAGCTCAGGTTGCTCCATATCATGCTGCATCGTATAAGGGAGCCGCCATACCCTGTCGCCTTTTTTATTGCAGAAATACAGGTAAGATATGGATAAGCTGTCCGGGTTGCCATCCGCCCAAAATGCATAAAAATCAGGATGGGCATTTAATGGTCTTCTCGCATACGAATGATTACGGACACTGTTCGACGTCAGATTGCTGGTTTTTCTCCAGGTTTTTCCTTCGTCTGCACTTTCCCAAAGTGCCATTTCCCCGCCGGTTCCATACAACTGGGGCCCTGCTTCCGTTGGGCCTATGATCCGCCACCTGTCTTTTTCTATATAAAGAGAACCCATGTCATAATTATGTGTTGAGGTGCAGACCGAATCAAAGCTCCAGCTTTTACCTGTCCGGTGTATGATCGTCCATACCCGCGGATCACCGGAAGGCCCCGGCAGATAGCCTTTACTGATTACGGCAAGAATCACAGGATTTCCTTTTTTATCAAAATTCAAATCATTCAGATAGACCAGTTTTCCTTCAGCCTGATAATCTTTAATAAGCGCAGCACTCCGGGGATCGCTTAAAGGCGTTTGAATCGTTTTATCATTTATGGTGATCCAGGTCTTTCCATTATCTTTTGTCTGAGCCAAATAAATATTGGTTCTCTTATCTACATTTCCATCCGGATGATAATTGAAAACAGTAACTAATTTATCATCGTGCAGGTTGCTTATCTGATAGTGGCCTCCCATGCCTGCCAGCTTTTGGTCCTTTGTCCAGTTGATTCCATTGGCGCTTGTTTTCCAATACAATTCGCGGCCTTTTGTATATTTTGTAAAAAGGTATAAAAACCCTTTCCCCTTTACCCACCAGGGCTGGGGATAGGTCATCTCTCCCTGCAAAATCTCATCAAACTGCTCTATACTATAAGGTGTATGACTTTTAAAAAGAAGGCCCGGACGGCTGGTGTTGCGCCCGCTGACAAACACCCACAGATAGCCTTTGTCATCTATTGCGAGTGAGGCATTATCATGGGGATCATCCACACCTTTTTTGTCATAGACAATAACTGGCTTTGGCACCGATCTCTTTTTATGATCAAAATAAGAAATCATAATTAACAAGTGCCTTTCACCCTGTGTTGTTGTACCTCCGTATACAAAGAACGTTTTATTAACCTCCCTGGAATAGATGGCAACAGGCACATGACTGGAAGTATACGTACCAAAACCTCCTGAATATTTATCGCCGTACCCGGAAAACTGTCCTAAGGTGAACCAGATACCCCTGTAGCCTTCCGCCTTTAAATTTTGCGCAGCAGCCGTATTGTACAACAGGCAGACCCCATAACAGCAGGAGCATACGAGCCTTAAAAATTTACTGATGCCATACAGCATTCTTTTTTTCATACAAGATTTATCTATCATTTTCCTGAGGGCCATTTATCTAAAGAAGGGACAGCCACCTCTCCGGCATTCTTTTCCGGTATCAGGTGCACAGCAGTAAATGCTTTGGTATTCTTTGGAACAGTAAGCTCAAACCCAACCAACACCGTTCCGGGATTGGAGGCATCATATTCATGCGGCGGGGCTGTTGACCAGGTTTTCATTACCACTTTCCCCGAGGCTGCCACCTTCAGCAACAATGTTTTTCCTTTCTGGGTCAGCAGGATCGTATTCTTTCCTGTAATCTTTGCATCAGCAGGTGTCAGCATGGTCCATCTTATTGTTACAGGAGCATCTGCGGTTTCCATTTCATCACGTACTACCACATATCTTTTATCTACTATTGCAACGCCTCTCCGGGATTTTGCCAGTGTTCCTTTGTAAATTTCACTAAGATCAACGGTAGCATTCAGAAAGGATGGATCAGAAGAGTACGCGGTTACGGGAGCATATCCTTTTACCAGCTGCTGCTGATCGTTTACAGTAAGTGTATTATGAACCTGGTTAATATAGCGGAATACCGTCCAGCGCTGGGCGTCCTGTGTCCTGCCGAATATCTGCAATCCCTTTGACTCCAGCGACTCATAATCCTGCGCTCCAAAGTCCATGGCCCATCGAACGCCCTGGGCATCCATAACAAAAGAACCGATGTCCATATGTGCATGATTCACTGATGCCGATCCGCCTTTCATACCTACAAAAATGGCTGAAGTATCCGTCCAGGAGGTTCTCATCAGCGCAACGGGTGTTCTGCCCCTGCCTACCCATATCAGCTCTTTTGGTGCCGTAATTGTGTTTATCTTAATGCCATTGTTCCATAGCATAATTCCCGGCAGCAACCGGTTATTCATGAAAGCAGCAAAATTGTTCCCAAGCAGCCGGTCACGCTCTACCCATAATACAGAAGGGTCCTGAAGCCGGGATGCGAACCAAAACAGCGCGGGCTGCAATCCGCCGCGTCCCTCTCCAGCATCTGAAAAGTTAAAGGGCTTTCCTGTCGGGCCGGTCATGTTTTCCAGAAAAGAAGCGGTCTTTAGAAACCCCGGGCTGTTACTCAGGCCGAAGTCGCTGTCAAAACACTTTTTTACCGCCTGTAAGAACAGCACATTAAAGCTTGTACCATACCCCCAATATCCATATCCTTCGGGGTATGCCCCATCCGGAGCATATTCCTGCATAGGCTTTACAATGGATTTTATAGCCCGGTTAATGATATTCCGGCAAAATGCCGGATCATCTTCATAGACGGCCATAGCCCCATATGTCATCCCGGCATTGCATACCTGGTTCCAGTTGTGCTCGGCCCGCAGCCAGCTATTATTTTTCGGATCAAGCGAAGGGTTCAGGCCTTTTTCAATAATAGCCGCCTTGATGACAGCTTTTGTCGCTGCAGACAACCCGTTATACAACCAATCGTATCCGATAGATACTGCCATTGTCATTTCAGCAACATCCAGAAAATGAGAAGGGTTCCAATCACTGAAAGCCGCAATGGCCAGCATTTCCTTCTCAGCCCGGTCAAGATACGTTTTCTGCTGCGTCATACGGTAAGCATAGGACAGGAAAAACAGGCGCCTTAGAGCTTCCCTTGATTTATCCAGTAATCTGCGCCCGATCTTTATACGCTCAACCGGAGGTTCGGTCACTATTTTATCACACTCCGCCAGAATAGCCTCATGCATGCGCCGCCACACCGGATCTGCCGCAATTGTATTCCTGATATTGTTTTCTTCATGCTCCAGCAGCAAGATCCTCGGATGGTCACCAACGGTTACTGTTGCAGCAATTGAATCAGTCTGGGCAAACAAATGAGCAGCAAGACCGATCTGCAGCAGCATTACCACAATTAACGGGAGCATTCCTCCTCTTGACAATCTTCGTATTGAACTGTTCATATCGTATTATTTATGATAAATGATCCCATCGGTCAATGCAGAAGTACGACT
>DASVMC010000113.1:0-3632 GCA_036384555.1 Niabella sp.
TTGAGCCGGTCAATTGTATCTTTTAACAATGCCGTTTTCTCCTGGATGCAATCCTCCAGGTCATCGCGCCAGAAAGGGACAGCTTCCCTGAAGGCTTTTTCATTTTCCAGCTGCGTAAATAACTCCGTAAAATACCGTAACCAGGTAAACGACAGAATGCCGATAGTGATATGGGCAGAGATCCCATCGTCAGCCACCGCATCATGTACATAACCCCGGGGTACGTATAAAAAGTCTCCGGGACTTAGCTGGATCGTCTGAAGGGGCTCTTTGGAATATCCTTTACTTACAAAGCCCTGATTTTTGGTGGGGAGCTCCTTCTCAAAACCATATAAATGCCAGGTTTTTGTTCCTGAAATCTGCAGCACAAATACATCATGCGTATCCCAATGCGGGTTAAACCCCTGCGACCGGTTGGGAGTAATGTATAAGTTTGCCTGTACGGGTGCACTGAATTGCCGCGATAATTCCATACAACAAGCCGACAAATGATCGAAATAACGTTGTCCTGCCTGGATCACAAATGTGCTTCCGTCATTGAACAGGGCAAATGCTTTTTCCGTGTTAATGACCCCGTCGCGCTTATGATGCCCGATAGGGACTCCTTTCAATGTATATTCTCCGGACGGTATCTCTTTCCCCGCCTTTACAATCCGTAAGGAAGGGTAGAATACATCCTGCCGGTCTAAAAAATCAGATATTTCCAAAGAAGTAAGAATCTTCCGGTAATAGGCTTTATCATTCCGCTGCACGTGCAGGATCTCCTTTTCATGGTAGGTATCAAAAAAATCTTTAACAGTATAAGGGGCTACTATTGTATTAAAAAAAGAATTCATCATCTGCTATTTAAATTTACCAAGATAATAAAAAAGCTGTAGCAGAAGATGCCACAGCTTTTCAGCTAATACGATCTTTGAGTATTAATCAGGCATTATCCGATCCGTCCGCATCGCTTCCGTCCCCGTCAGCTCCACCATCTCCGTCAGCGCCGCCATCTCCGTCAGAAGCGTCTGAACCATCACCATCGCTTCCATCGCCGTCAGCACCATCACCATCCATTTCTTCATAGTGACCCTCTTCCTGGCGTGTTACCTGTAATTCCTCTTCGCTAAATAAGGTTTCATTCAATTCCATAATCAAAGTTTAAGAGTTTCGAAATAGTTTACTATAGTAAGATAGTTAATTTTCTTTCAAATAAAAATTTTTCAAGTCAAATTTAATATTCTTATAACGCAAAACAGATTTATTAATTTTATCATAAATGGGATAGCCGGGAAACCCCTATGTTATACCTGATCAGGTTTTTAGCTATCTTTCTGATTATTTTATCTTTACTATGAGACAGGACAACCAGAAATCGCAGCATATATTAAATGCTGCATCCAACCTTGTAGGTATTTGTTTTATCCTGATTACTTCTTTACGACTTTTCAGCAACAGAGGCAGCAAAACCGTTATGGATGAAGTAGCCGCTATCGCGATTCTGTTCTTTATGGCCAGCTGTATCCTTTCTTTTCTTTCCATAAGATCAGGAGGTGCAAAAAGCCGTCGGCTTGAAAATATAGCAGATTATATTTTCCTTACAGGGCTTGGGCTCCTGTTCATTACGACCCTGTTATTTGTATTCAATATTATTCCGTAAAGCCTGTTTGTATCCCGAAGGCCAGGTACCTTTTGCGGTATCCTTCCGGGGTCTTACAGCAGCCTGTTCCGCCTGCTTTTTATTTCGGCGGGCGGCTGGATCGCCGGCAGGTTTCTTATGGTCCTGTACTTTGGGACTGCCTATTTTTTACATAGGTTTGCAGTATGCGTAAAAAACTGGTGGTGTTAACCGGTGCGGGTATCAGCGCCGAGAGTGGTCTTCAAACGTTCCGGGACAGCGGCGGACTCTGGGAAGGATATGATGTTACCCGCGTAGCATCGCCTGAAGGATGGAAACAGGACCCCGCACTGGTACTGGATTTTTACAACAGGCGCAGAAAAGAGGTAACTATAGCACACCCCAATGCAGCGCACCTGGAGCTGGCTGCTTTGCAAAAAGATTTTGACGTGACGATCATTACCCAGAATATTGATGATCTGCACGAAAGGGCCGGCTCTGCAAAAGTGCTGCATCTGCACGGATCTATTTTTAAGATGCGCAGTGAGCGCTCGATGAAGCCCTCCTATGAAATTAAGGGTGATATCCGGTTAGGGGACCGCGCACCCGATAACGGCCAGCTGCGTCCCGATATTGTCTGGTTTGGTGAGGCGGTACCGATGATTCAGCCAGCAGTAAACCTGGCTGCACAGTCCGACATTTTTGTGGTGATTGGCACTTCTATGCTCGTATATCCCGCTGCGGGGCTGATCGAATGTGTATCAGAAGAAATTCCCAAATACATTATTGACAGATCCATTCCGCAACTGCGCCATATGCCGAACCTGATCACAATTGAAAAACCAGCCACTGAAGGAGTGCCGGAATTAAAAAAGCTGCTGCTGGCAGACCGGCAATATTAGTACGCTGTCATCAATTTTACTGAAGTCATCCGGGGCTCTTACCGCATACGGGAACAGCTTACTACCTGCGGTTATACCGCTCACAGACCTGCTATTCTTTGACCCCCATTCCCAGGTTATACATAGTAAAGGCCCAGATATCGGCTGCTTCATCAATTACTTTGCTGGTAGGCTTTCCGGCACCATGGCCGGCATTGGTCTCAATACGGATCAATACAGGATTGACGCCTTTATTGTATTCCTGAAGCCGTGCCGCAAACTTAAAGGAATGTGCGGGCACTACCCGGTCATCATGATCCCCGGTAGTGATCAGTGTTGCAGGATAGGCAACCCCTTTTTTCAGGTTATGATAGGGAGAATAGCGATACAGGTAAGGAAAGTATTTTGCAGAATCAGAACTGCCGTATTCCACGGTCCAGCCCCAGCCTACCGTAAATTTCTGAAAACGCAGCATATCCATCACGCCAACCTGCGGTATAGCAACTTTAAACAGGTCCGGCCGCTGGGTCATTACAGCTCCTATCAGCAGGCCGCCATTACTTCCGCCGCGAATGGCAATTTTATTTTTGTTGGTATAACGGGTTGCAATCAGGTGCTCCGCAGCTGCAATAAAGTCATTAAATACATTTTGCTTGTTCAGCAGCATACCGGATTTATGCCATTTTTCTCCGTACTCACTGCCCCCTCTCAGGTTCACCACGGCATAAATACCGCCCTGTTCAACAAAGAACGCGTTACTGACGCTAAAGCCGGGGGTCATCGGAATATTAAATCCGCCATAACCGTAAATGAGTACAGGATTACTTCCATCCTTCTTCAATCCCTTTTTATACGTCAGGAACATGGGTACTTTTACACCATCCTTACTTTTAAAAAACACCTGCTCTGTAACAATATCGTCTGTTTTTAAGCTCAGCGCTGTTTTTTTATACAACTGAGATTCGCCGGAAGCAATCGTGTATTTATAAATGGCCGGAGGGGTAGCAAACGAAGTATAGGTATAATAAAAATCCTTCTCCTCTTTTTCAGCTCCAAACCCGCCTGCCGAGCCGATTCCGGGTAATGTAACATTACGGACAAGCTTACCGTCAAAATCATACTGTACAATTTCAGAGGCGGCATCCTTCAGA
>DASVMC010000114.1:0-3297 GCA_036384555.1 Niabella sp.
CTGAAAACAGAAGCCCACTTTCAGACGCAGGTCACGCAGCGCACGGGCATCCAATTCCGGTACCTCCTGTCCCAGTACCGTTACCGTTCCGGCATCAGGATATAGCAATCCGACGATCACTTTTATCAGAACAGACTTCCCTGTTCCGGAACGCCCCAGCACTACGATGTTCTCGCCGCGGTGCAGATCCAGGTCTACCCCGCGCAGTACGTGATTGCTGCCAAACGATTTGTACAGACCTCTGATGGAGATCACCGTTTGCTGCCTGTCGATATCGGGAATAAAAGATTTCATAGCTATCGTATCATATTCACCAGTTGAACAATAATTACCTCTTCTATAAAGATCAGGAACATGGAAACCACCACCGATACATTGGCGGATTTGCCAACGCCCTCCGTACCCTGGGTGGCATGAAAGCCCTGATAACAGCTGACAATACCGATCGTGAACCCATACGCCAGCGCTTTCACCAGCGAGGCGGTAAGATCCAGGAACGAAATATTGGTAAATGCATTCTGTATAAACATGTCCATGCTTGTCTGCTCATTGAGGTGAATGTCCACAAAAGCACCAACGAGCGCTATCAACCCGTTATAGCACATCAGCAGCGGCAGGCATATAGTGCAGGCCAGCACTCGTGTCATGACCAGGTACTTGAACGGGTTGATGGCCGAAACCTCCATCGCATCGATCTGCTCCGTAACTTTCATAGAAGCCAGTTCTGCGCCCATGCTCGATCCCACACGGCCGGCACAGATCAGCGCCGTTACCAGCGGAGCCAGCGCCCGTACGATGGCAATCGATATCAGCGAAGGGAGCCAGGAAGTGGCTCCAAACTCTGCCAGGGAAGGACGCGATTGTTTGGTGAACACCAGCCCGGTAATAAAGCCGGTAAGACTGATCAGCGGCAGCGATCTGTTGCCGATATAAAAACACTGGCGGATGAATTCCCGCGTTTCAAAAGGGCGGCGCAGCACTTCCCGGAAAAACCGGCTGATAAACCCGAAGATTTCGTAAACAGTAATAAAGAAACCATCAATGCGTTTCGAAATAACCGGTTTGTCTGATTGTTCAATAGGCTCCATTACCAGGGTTTTAACTTAAAAAACAGCAGAAGATACATATTGCTATTAAACACACTATATAGTAAGAACCGGGATCATCGTGCACCCCTGTCTGCTAATCAACTGCTATTTTTAATGGTGAATTTAACATAACAGGCACCAAGAATAAAATTATTCCTGGTTAATTTTTGAAGACTTGTTACAAGTACCAGTGATCTGCTGTGCCTGGAGTGTTTATATTCGTATAGTGATGCCTGACACGGCTCCAAAGTAAAAGCCCGGAAACACCCTGCCTGCGCACTTAGGTTTTTATTTCCGCGATGCGGAGCCTGGGCAACCTGACAGCAGGCTATTAAAATCAGATCTGTATCACGCATTGATCAGGTTTTGATTTATATAAGTATCTCTGTTGTGTTGCCGGTCACTTTGTATCCTGCAGATACAAACTGGTATCGGTAAATGTAAAAAGTCTATAAGCACTCAATATATTCCCGCATGGTTGATCACTGTTCCTGCTAAAATAGCTAAGTGCTACGAAGGGATAACGTGGTAAGATGTCCCGAGTTGGGGTAGTTTTGAGTAGAGTACTAAAGAAACAACGACTCTATAAGGAATTGCCATTTCATTTTCAGTGAGATTTTCCCAGCTGGGAAAAATTTGTAGCCCGGACAAGAATCGAACTTGTATCTAGAGTTTAGGAAACTCCTATTCTATCCATTGAACTACCGGGCCATCCTCCGATTCACTCAGGAAGGGCTGCAAATATAGTAAAAGACCGCTATTACCGGAAAATCAGGTAAGAATTCCTGCTGATCAATGCAGAAAAAGGGCTGTAAACCAGCGCTATTCTGCGAAAACTACGGGAAGTGCTTAATAACATTTCAAAATCGTCCCATTACTACCCATACAGTTCAAAGTGGACCGCTTTTTTATCAAAACCGAGCTGTATAATACGGTGGCGGGCTTCATCTATCATATTTTTCCAGCCACATAAAAAAAAGTTGCTGCCGGGTTTCTCGCCGCTGTGTTCCTCATAAATAGCATGTACATACCCCGTTTTTCCCTCCCATTCCTCGCGGGAAAGCGTGGGGATATAGTGAAAATTCTCCAGTTGTAGTGCCTTCATTTCCTCATAATATAAAAGGTCTCTTTGTGTGCGGCAACCATGTATAAGGTAAATTGCTGCATGCGGTACATTTTCCCGGATCAAATAATGCAGCATGCTTCTGAATGGGGCAATCCCTGTTCCGGTACAAACCAAAAACAGATCTTCCCGTAAATGTTCCTGCTTTAATGTAAATACACCCTGGGGGCCGCGGAACAGGATCTCCGTCCCCACTTCCCAGCTGCTGAACATCCAGGGAGTTGCCAGGCCGTCTTCCACCAGCACAATCAATAACTCATAGGTATTGGTACCGTCCGGAACACTGGCAATGGAATAACTGCGCCATCGCTTATTCGGCTTTTCATGAATCGGACAGTCAATAGTCACAAACTGACCGGCAACAAAATCAAAAGACGGTAGCTCCGGCACCTTAATGAAGAACCTTCGTGTATTGTACGTTTCTTCAATAATTTTTACAACCGTTCCTTTAAGCCAGGTATGGGGCATCGTTTTTCTTTGTAAGATAGCTTTTTTTAAGAATATGCCCCTTCAAAAAGCCGTTTTCCGCATAACCCCGGATCGCTTTTGGCAATAGCTATATAACAAACGGTGCATCAGTATTCCTTATTAACTGCTGTCCTATTTTTATTCCTGCTTTTACTAAATTACTGCTGGTGTTACTAATGGCTTCTTCCAGTGATACCGGTCGCTCATTAATTGAAAAAAGCCAGTCAAAATAATCATTCAGTCCCCCATCGGGCCGGTCAGGGATTTTTCCGGCAACTCCTATTACCTTACAATGCTGCTCCTTTGCCAGCTTTGCTACCCCAAACGGCGCTTTACCATCTAATGTCTGATGATCAATACTTCCTTCGCCGGTGATGACCCAATTGCTTTGCACTAATTGATGCCTGAAGTTTGTTTTCTCTAAAAAATAAGCGATCCCTTCCACAGGAATTGCGTTACAAAAGGCGTTGAGCGCCGCTGCCACACCACCTGCGGCACCGCTGTATTCCCTAACACTCATGTTGATCCCTGTATGCTGCTCCGTAACCGTGTTGAATTGCCGGAGCGCCTGTTCCAGCAAGACAATATCTGACGGTCCGGCGCCTTTCTGCGGACCAA
>DASVMC010000115.1:0-2633 GCA_036384555.1 Niabella sp.
CAATTACCGGGTAAGCGATTATACTATTGAACTGGATAATGGAATAGATACCATTACAAGTTATTCCGGGTTTAATGATGATCTTGAAATAGGCGCAGAACATAAAGACAAGGCAGTTCATATACTGGTGGGCAACCCCCACAAAATCCCGTTTTGGTATACGCTGTTTTCCGGAGATAAAGTGTTGCTGAAAGGCTACGGTAGTGCATTGGATACAATCATTTCTCATCGGCCGGATAAAGCGGTACATTTTCGTATTAACTATATGTGGGATGATGAAGAAAAGAGCAAGGAGATCAGCAGCGTTTATAATGCAAACGCACTAAAAGTACAATTGCTGGCACCGGATGCCATTTATCCTGGTCAGAAACTGAATATGAAAGTGCTGGTAACCGATGCAAAGAACCATCCCGTTCCTGATGTAGATCTTACAGCTTACGCACATACTTCCAAATTCAATAGCAGTAACCTTTTTATTCCTTATTTTGGAAGGCCATTCTATCGCCGCAAAAAAAATACGAATGTGTTTGAAAGTGAGAAGGCTGCTGCAAGCGGCCAAGAGCAGCTAAACTGGCAGCGCTGGAGTAAAGAACTGAGCCTGGACACTATTGAATATTTTAAGTTCACGCATCCCGGCTCTTTATATCGTATTGAAGAAACGGCAACGGACAGCATTACCCAGTTCGCGCCTTTTGTAATGAATAACGGGGATATTGAACCGGTGAACATTATTTACCTGGATGAGATCCCTGTCTTTTTTGATCAGGCCGACCAGTTGCAACGATATGCCTTCGAAATGAAGCCCGGCCGGCACGACATTGGATTGCGAACAGCCCGGCATAGTATCTGGCTCAAAGGGCTGGAATTTAAGAAAGGCGTAAAAACGATCCTGAGCGTTCAGGCAGATACAGCGAATAAAAAAGCCTATGTTACTAATGTACGTCAGGCACTTTCTGTAAATGAGGCTGAGCGGCTAAACCGGTACATGATCCGGATTGCCAATAACTTTAAAGGAGAAAAAACATTTGTTGAGTTTGATACTTCAAGATTAATGCTTAACCCGTTTCCTTCAGTATTTTCCCGAAACAATGAATTACTGGTGGGCCCTCTCCAAAAAACCAATCTCTTTTTCCGGTCTGGAGACATGTTACAGCTTTTCACCAGGGAACCCGGATATACCTATACATTTCAACCCGGCCTCATCAAACAAAAATCTTTCAGACCCCCGTTTGCTTTTGATACGCTGATGACCACGAACCAATCATTGGCATTGAATTATAAGGACCAGGTTTTACAGGACAGGGAACTGGATAGCTTGTGGACGGAAGCATTCAATCTCAGAAGCCGTACAACCGACCTGTTTTCCACAATAACAGATAAGGATACCGCAACAGGACGATTGGTCTTTTATATGGATACGCTATTTACGAATCACCTGCCGTATATAAAAAGTATTTTTGTCACTGACCCCGAAAAGCCACAGCAGTTATTAATTTTGAAAGGAGCTACCGATCAGCTCCCTGCACTTCCTGCCGGTAATTATTCAATGCTTTTCCTGCTAAAGGATAACCGCTATTTCAAAACAGGAAGCCTTACTATAAAGCCCAATGGAACTAATTATTATGAATGGAAAAGTTTTAAAGTATTTCCTGCTGATTCTTTTAGTAAAAGACTGGACGCTTCCATAAAAGCCGTGCCCGCTAATAAGTACGACTACTACCGGTTCGGTGTTCCCTATGAAATCACCCGGCTGTTTAACGAGGCCAACTATGATTATACACAATTGAAAAGAGTAATGACCGGAAAGATTTTTTCAATAAATAAAAGACCTCTGGCAGGTGTAAGTATTGTAATAGAAGGGTTAAACAGTGGCGTGATGACGGATAAAGAAGGGCGTTTTAAATTGGCAGTACCGGCTCATGGAAAAGTAACGGTACAAATGGTAGGCTATGTGGCTCAGACAGTAGATGCCATAAACGGAGATATCGGCGATCTGGTGCTGGAAGAAATGGAAGGACTGTTGGATGAAGTGGTTGTAACGGGATACGGTGCGGTCAAAAGAACATCTGTATCGGGCTCAATAGCCGCTATAACAAGTAATGACATGGATAATGCGCTTATGGGACGTGCAGCGGGCGTTTCTGTAACTGAAGGGGGAACCCTGCTTATAAGAGGGGTTGGCTCCCCGGATGGAAAGAACAAACCGTTAATTATGGTAGACGGCATTCCGTTTACCGGGGATATAAGTACACTAAATGCAGCCGATGTTGAAAAGGTGACCGTATTAAAATCGGCTGAGGCAACGGCTATTTACGGAGCAAGGGCCGCGGATGGCGTCATTATCATCAAAACAAAAAAAGGCAGTTCGATTATTAACGAAGAGGGTGTTGTTCAGGCTGGGCAGCAAAACCTGCGCACACACTTTTCCGATGAGGCATTCTGGCAACCCAGACTGGTGACCGATGAAAAAGGCAGCGCTTCTTTTCTGGTGCAATTCCCTGATGATATTACCAGCTGGAAAACGCGGGTCATTGCTATTAATGATAAGAAACAAAGCGGATTGCTGGAAACAGTTATCAGGTCTTTTAAAACGCTGAGCGCAAATTTTGTATCCCCTTTATTTGCGGTGGATG
>DASVMC010000116.1:0-2360 GCA_036384555.1 Niabella sp.
TGCTTTTTATAATGCTGCCGGAACTCTGTAGGGGTTACTCCTTTAATTTTTTTGAAAACCCGGCAAAAATAAGAGATACTGTTAAACCCGCATTCGTCAGTGATTTCAGGTATGCTTGAGGTACCCTTTAATTTCCGCACTGCCACATTGATCCGGAAGTCGATCAGGTATTCCGTGAAGCTTAGCCCTGTTTGAGAACGGATAAAGCGGGTAAAGGTAGATTGGCTCATGTTTAGCAGCGCCGCGGTGTCAGTAATACGGATATTACTGGTAATATGCCGGATCACAAAATCCTGAAGCCGGTTAAGCAATGCTGCATTCCGTGTAAGATGAAGCGGCATTCCGCTGGATAATTCACGGCAATCATTGTTCTTTGATAATTCGTGTAGCAAAATAAATAACCGCATCACGGCATAAAAGCCGTCATTTTCCATGGTTATTATATGTAACAGGGGGTGAACCCTTTCAATCGTATCAGCATCAAAGCATACGCCGTTTGCAGCTTTTTTAAATAACCGGTTTATATTCAGAAACTGATTTTTGTTAAGATGCTGCTCCAGTAAGTGCGGATGAAACTGGATGGTGATTTCATGAATATTCCCGGATTTACAATTACCGTCTTTCCAGGCATGTTTTAATTCCGGATTGGCAATTAAAACAAGATCTTTATTGCCGATCGTTTCAACAGAATCGCCTACGATCCGCTGTGCACCTGAAGCACCTTCTACAAAATTGAGTTCATATTCAGGGTGCACATGGACCGGAAAAGTAAAACTCGATTTCCGGCGGTCAAATACAACAAAACAATCTTCATCAGACAAAGGCGATTTTTCGCGATATACCTCTGGAACGGCCATATATAACGTGTTTGCATTTAAAAATAGCAATGAGAACTAATATAATAAAGTTTTTATTTAAAATTGAGCTGTGTCATTGCATTTCAGGCGATAATGACTTTAATTCCTTTTTCCTGCAATGCCGCCAGTGTTTTTTCAGGTACGTTCTTATCGGTTACAATATATTCGACCTGGTCAAGATTGCAGATTTTCCCAAGCCCTCTTTTATTGAACTTGGTGCTGTCTGCAAGCAGGATTAAAGTTTGGGAAGCTTCAATCATTTTGCGGTTAAGAGCAGCTTCAGGGATGTTGGAAATAGATACTCCATGCTCCAGATCAATACCGTCAATACCCAGGAATAATAGATCGCAGGAGATCTCATCCAGTACCTGCAATGCAGAAGCGCCGGCAACGGAAGAAGAGTTGGGCCGTATCAGACCGCTCAGCTGTAATACTTCTACATGGGACCGGCTGCTTAACTCAAGCCCTACTTTTAATGCAGGCGTAATTGCCGTTAACTTATGGCTGGGATTCAAGATACGTGCCAGCTCAAACACAGTAGTGCCGGAACCGATCATGATGGAGTCAGTTAAACCGATAAGCTCCAGCGCTGCTTTGGCAATTTTCTTTTTCTCATCGGCGTTGATGAGCTCTTTTTCGTTAATCGGGCGATCAACAGCATATGGGTTGGTGAGCGATCCGCCGCCTTTTGTGCGGAAAAGGAGCTTTTTATCCTGCAACATTTTAAGATCCTTTCTGATCGTAACACTGGAAACATGGATTTCTTCTGTCAGGCCAGTAATACTCACCCTGCCTTCTTTTTTAAGCTTGTTTAATATGAACTCATGTCTTTCTGTAATCGTTTTCATGCGCTTTTTAATTTTTACCGGGAAGGGTAGCCGGAGTACAGTACCTCTTTGTGCTCTATTGATTACCGGTTGGATGCAGCTCTTTAGCTCCTTAAGCAATTCGATCAGGAACGGCTGTATATGGTGGGTTTTACAAATTTTATCATCGAGATCTGTGAAGTGAAATAAGACAGGTTACCGTGCCAGGTAGGTCTTGAATTTTCCTCCATCCTCATTATAGTTCCATTTCAGCATATCTGCTTTACCATCTCCGTTAATATCATAGTAGAAGAACCTGGTATTTGGATCCGTTGAAATGGAGGATAGTGAAAAAATAGTTTCGGAAAACGTATTATTGGCCTGGGCCAGGTTAACAGCTGTTCTGCCAAGATAGTAGGAAGACCTCCAGAAGATTTTGTCGGATAATCCATCGCCATTTACATCTGCAAACTGAAAGATCGTTGTTCCCACTTCACTTTTCAGACCTGTATTGGTAAAGGTGGAAGAGAGGGTAAATGTGCCGTCTCCATTTGACAGGTAAACAGAAGGCTTGCCTGAATTTAAGGTAGGATGCCAGACAATCCTGTCCGCTTTTCCGTCTCCGTTTATATCTGAATAGAAAAAATTGGTTCCGGAAACCGTGCTTATCCCGCTGGCAGTTGAAGCGATATAGGTA
>DASVMC010000117.1:0-2201 GCA_036384555.1 Niabella sp.
TGCTAAATCATTAAATGACCTGCCTTCCTCTGTAGCACAATCTAACTGGCGCGGACCCTTTGTGATTAACGGTTTAAATAATCCTGATCTATCTATCTCTAACTTTAGTATGGGCTCCCGCATTGTTGGATTTGTTTCTAAAGAGTTCCGTTATGCACACGATAAGGCTTCCACAACTGTAACGCTTACCTATACCGGTCAAAGCGGACAGCGCCTGTCTTACCTGTATGGAAACAATATTTTAGGAGATTATACGGTAGGTAGTACCAGCGGATCTGACGCATTGATTTATGTACCTGCCAGTGAAGCTGAAGCAAATTTTGTAGATATTTATCAGAAAAATGCGACTACTAATCAATGGGTATTAGTTACCACAGCTTCTGATCAATGGAAGAACTTTCAGAATTTAGTAAATAATACTCCATACCTAAAAGACCGGCAGGGTAAGAATACAGAAAGAAATGGTGATCGCATGCCCTGGGAAAATCATTTTGATCTAAGGGTAGCTCAATCTTTTACTTTCAGCCATGGCATCCGGCTTGAGCTTTTTGCCAGCATGCTGAATGTGGGTAATTTCCTGAATAATAAGTGGGGCTGGTCTTATGGTACAGGAAGTTATCCTGATGGATTTTATCCTACCAGTGCAAGTATTCTGAATGTAGTTACTTCAGCAACAGGTAACAATCCCCCGGCAACTAAAGATGGAACAGCAGTTGCGAACCCCTCAGCAAATAATCCTTATTTCCAGTTTAATCAAAATAACTTAACGAATGTTAAAGGAACTTACAGACCTTATTATATAAATGACTTTACTTCCCGCTGGAATGCGGTAGCTGGTGTTAAGTTGTCCTTCTAGTAACAGGAATAAGATATTAATAAAAACCGGCTTAAGCCGGTTTTTTTGTGTCCGTATTTGTTCTGCCTTGCCATCATTTCCGCATAGTTTACAACAGCTGCAAAGCAGTCGATTGAAACCGGTGGTTAAAATAAACATTTTACAGTTCCCCGGGAATCAGACAAATAAATTTGCTAAACCGGACAAATAACCGTAAATTTGGGACAAATAACCGGGAATGAAAAAAAAGCCTAAAAAATATAAACGCACCAAATTTCCTGAAAATATACTGGAAGAACCTGCCGTAGCTTACAGCAGCGCTACAGCCCTGGTAAAAAATCCTTTTGCCCTTATGGGGTTTACGCATGAAAAAGCTTATGAAGGCATGCCAGACAGTACGGATTTTATTGCCCACATCCGTGCGGGTATACCCAAAAAGGCATTGGATTATCTTGCAGGCATTATTGGTTTTTCTGATATTGAAATGGCTGAAATACTGCATACATCAGACCGCACCTTGCGCCGGTATACCCCTTCACAGAAGCTGAATGCGGAACAATCTGAACGGATTATTGAGCTGGCTCGCTTATACACAAGAGGGGCCGAAGTGTTTGATGACCTGGACCAATTTAAAACCTGGATGTTCACACCTGTAGATGCGTTAGGAGCAAAACGGCCAAAGGAATTCTTAGATACTTCAATAGGCATAGGACTACTGATGGAAGAACTGGGGCGTATTGAACATGGTATTTTTGCATAACCACTGAGCAACAAAAAAGATGAAAGTGTATCGTATCAGCAAGTGCCAGTATATTGATGACCTCAGCGGTTCCGGCGCTGCAGTATATCCTGGACGCTGGCATAATAAAGGCACTTATATACTGTACACTGCGATGTCGCCTTCTCTGGCTTTGCTGGAAAGCCTGGCACATATTACTACGGTTATTAAATTAGATCTTTGTATGCTCTGCCTGGAGATCCCGGAAGACAGTATACTGGAGCTTTCTGCAGACAGGCTTCCGGAGCGGTGGTTGCAGACCCCGCCTCCTGAACGATTAAAAACTATAGGCGACCGGTTTATAAAGGAGAACGCATTCCTTGCTCTTAAAGTGCCCTCGGTAGTAATGCCTGAGGAACATAATTATTTACTGAACCCGGCTCATCCGGCGTTTGAACAGGTACAGGTACGTTATACGAGGCGTATACCTATTGATGAACGCCTGCTAAAGAAAAACTGATGCCGCTTTTCAGGATCCTGCCGGCTACTTCCATCCGTACAATTGGTTTTTATAAAAGGTCCATTCCGGTGTTTGTATAACAGCATCACCATTTAATGTATACCAGGGGCTTAGCCGCTGATTGACCG
>DASVMC010000118.1:0-2833 GCA_036384555.1 Niabella sp.
AGCTAAAGAATAGCAACTTCAAAGTAAATGCCGTTTGCCCGGGATTTACAAAAACGGATTTCAACAGGCACAGGGGCACAGGAACGTTAGAAGATGCCGGAAAGCGGATCGTAAAATATGCCTTGATCGACAATAACGGGCCGACCGGAAAATTCTTTAGTGAAGAAAATAATCCGGAAACGGGAGCAATACCTTGGTAATCAACAGTGAACCGTCTGGCGCCGATTGAAAACCCAAACGCATGAAATCCGTTTCGGGAGCTCTTTGCTTGTGTTAAAATAATGGTCTCGCTGAGGGCATCGCCGTTGCCCGACCCCGGTGTGTGTTGTACGATTTAAGATTACATTGGGTAGGTGGTGTAATGGAATATTGAAAGTCCGCAGATGCTCCATACCAGGGGGCATGCCCAATAAAATTACCCTGACTTAGTTCGCGTCCACAGGAGCCTTCAAAATAGGTAACCTTTATCTTAGCCAATTTTTAAGATTACTGAACCTATTATACCGGAGCACAGAATAGCCTTTGAAGAGTCAAACCTATTTAGAGAAGATTATTTTTTCAGTGCTCCAAGGTGTTTATACGTATTAATGAGCAGGCCGGTGGGCGTTGTCTTTGAATCTATAAAAGCAAGTTCGCGCGCGTCTATACCATCTGACAACAGGCGTTTACCAGCACCCAGCAAAACCGGGTAAGTGATGAGCACCACTTCCTCTGCCAGCCCCTGGTCAAGCAATACGGATGTCAAGGTCGAACTTCCCACAACGATCAGATCGGGGCCGTCCGTTGATTTGAGATCACGGATCGCCTCCACAATATCCCCGCCCAGGGCCTTTAGCGGTCCCCATTCCGGGCTGTCGGGCCGATGGGTAACGATGTATTTTGTTGCAGCATTTATCGCATTAGCCATTGGAAAATCCCCGGCATTCGGCCAAAAGCCGCTAAATATATCGTAAGTGTGGCGGGCAAGCAGCAAGTCGAAATCCGGACCATAAGCCTCCAGGAGGGCCGCCGCCCCGGCCGGGCTTCGGTAAGGTGTTGTCCAGGCGCCATAAGTGTAATCCCCGTCGTGTTCGATCACGCCATCCAGCGAGATATGTTCAAAAATTCTGATCTTTCTCATTTTGTTTCTTTTTAATTGTTGTTCAAAATTAAAAAGGATGAAGAATACCCATAAGGTGTAATTGTGACAACATAAGGGTGCTTTTAATCAGTTGCATTTTTAAAGGCAGGCATCCCCTATTTCTCGCGTATGCCTGTTGTTACGCCTTCTTTAAAGAAGAGGTGATTTCGAGCAGGATATATCATTTGCTTTTTCTGAACGTCTTATCCAGCTCAACGGCTTCCTGTATCAGTTTTTGTAAGGCGGTGACATTGATCGCCTCTGCCGATTGATAGATCCTGTAATAGATTTGCTTGTTGGTTCCGTGTTCCAGGTAATGGTCTTCATCCTTTAACCGGTTGCCGTACCAAAAAGCAAACATGACGCCGCTTTTAAAACCACCACGGGGAACTGCAGCCGGATAGATCAGCAATAAAGACCGGTTGCCGTAGAAAAATGGAACATTATAAGAGATTTTTTCTTTGCCGTAACCGTTCAATGTATCAATCGCGATCCGGCGCAACACATCCAGCAGCAGGGCCTGGTCTGCCGGAAGGAACTCAAACAGCTCAACCAGCGAACGAAATTTTATCTTTCTTTTTTCCATCACCCTGTTTTGTATACCGTAAAAATAATTTTTTTTAGGCGTTGCTTGCCCGTTATTGATAAATAGGTTAACTTTTAGTTGCATTATGCAGGCATGCAAAAAATTTACAATGGATATAACTGAAATAAAATGAGAAAGCTAATCGGAGCGATCAATATGACACTGGACGGGTTTTGCGATCATACCGCAATCATTCCGGATGCTGAACTGCATCAGCATTATGCTGACCTGCTACAGAATGCAGACGCTATTCTCTATGGGAGGATCACCTATCAATTGATGGAGTATTGGCCAACGGTAGTAAAAAATCCTACCGGTAACGCATCCATTGATGAGTTCGCCCTAATAATGGATCATATTCCAAAAATCGTCTTTTCCCACACGCTGAAACATGTTGATTGGGAAAGCGCCCGGTTGGCAAAAGGTTCCCTGGAAGAAGAAGTTGCTGCGCTCAAACAAGCTCCTGATGGAGATAAAGACATTTTAGTGGGCAGCCGGAGTCTGATCGTTGCCTTACTGAATCTCAATTTGATCGACGAGTTCCAGCTCATGATTCACCCGGTTATAGCGGGCAGCGGTCTGCCTTTATTTAACAACATAAACCATAGAACCACTTTTAAACTCTTAAAAACAAAAACCTTTGGCTCCGGTGCTATAACGCTTTACTATGAACCGGTAAAAGCATGATTGCCGGTAGAAGTGGCAGCGTTGCACAGCCCTTGCTATTAAAGCAGTATTGTGTGCTTCAGGTGAATGCAGTACTGTATTTTTTCGGTTTTTTACCGATATGCTTTTCAAATACCCGCGAAAAATGACTCAGGTTCTCAAACCCCATCTGATAACCCACTTCGGATACAGAGCGTTTTTCCTCCCGCAAAAGCCTTGCCGCTTCCTTCATGCGCAGGTGTTGATAGTAATCGTAAATACCCCTGCCGAAAACCTGTGTAAAGAGCCGGCGCATTTTTAATTCATTCATTCCTGCGGCCCGCTTCAGCTCGGCAATACGGACGGGTTGATGCAATGTTGCAGCCAGTTTATCCCGTACTTTATAAATGGATTTTATATCGCTTTGGCTGAGTTTCTGGTGCACAGCGTTTTCCCGTTTGCTCAAAGCCTGGAACAAATAA
>DASVMC010000119.1:0-6807 GCA_036384555.1 Niabella sp.
TGCAAGGGACTTCCCTTTGCACCTATTACCATATCAATATTGCTGATGTTGCCTGAAAACTGCTGCTCAAATTGCCGCTGTAGCAACAATAATAAGGATATGAGGCCTACGCTAACAGAGAGTAACACCCAGCATAAAGCAGCAGTGAGGGGCTTATGCAGTAAATTCCGTATCGCTATTTTTACTATCATTATAATTCGATTGACCGGTTAAAAAATTGTTTCAAGCGTTGATCATGCGTTACAATAACAAGCGCAGCATGTGACTGGACCGCATGTTTCTGCAGCATACAGGCTACAATGGCACAATTATCATCATCCAGGCTGGAAGTAGGCTCATCTGCCAGCAACAGCGCCGGTCCGTTCATAAGAGCCCTTGCGATGGACAGTCGTTGTTGCTGCCCAACGCTTAGCTGCCGCGGTTTTTTACGCCCCTGGTCGGCGATATGGAATTGCGCCAGTAACTTTTTTATATGGTCATTGGGTACAGTGCCGCCAGATAAATACGGCACAATCCGTAAATTGTCAAATACCGATAAGGAGGCGATAAAATGTGACTGCTGGAATACGATACCGATATGCTTTCCCCTGAAATGATCTAACTGCCGGGCCGGTAAAATGGTCATCTCTGTTTCATTAATATAGACATGCCCCTCTTCCGGTTTTAATAATCCGCCCAGAATATGCAGCAGCGTTGTTTTTCCTTTACCCGAAGCCCCCGTAATTAACAGCACTTCCCCCGCGCTGCAGCTAATATCCGGAAATGTAAACTCAACACCCGGATAACGAAACTGAAGGTTCTTTGTATACAGCATTGATTTAAGATTTTAATACCCCGGCTGCTTTTAACAGGAGGTTATGCAGCTCATTATTTTTTATAAATGGCGGTAACAATTCCCTGCCGGAGCCAAACATTGCCAGCTCCCCATAATCGCCGGAATGATCCATGGCTCTCCAGCCGGCAGACGTGTGTTGCTCCTGTATCTGTGCATAACGTTTAAATGGCAGGTGGCGTGGATTGTATAATCCATCGTCTGAAAGATTTGTATAGTATTCCAGCAGCCCTTTGGCTCCCTGCTTTTTCAGCACCCATTCATTCGTGTATTGGTATTGCCGTAGTGAATCAAAACGGGTATTAGTTTTTGCAGCTTTGACCGGCATAGTGGCTACAGGCCCCTTAAATAAGGCGGTCCCTAAAAAAGCAAGGGAGTCCTTTTTGAAGAATTCTTTACGTTTCATTGAAAGTATTTTTGAATTACATAATCTACAACCGCTCCTGTTCTTCTGTTTTCTTTTTGTTGCCTTTTACCAGTTCACTGCCCAAATGGTAATGCAGGAAAACGCCGATTTTCCGCGTGTCGGGTTTATCCTGATACCAGTAATTGGCAATGTTACTTTGGGAAATGCCCCGGTACCTGCTGGTATTAAAAACATCACTCAATGTAAATTGTACATCCAGCTTACCGGCAAAAAATGATTTGCTGAACCCTATATCTGTATAATAATAACTTTTGATGCTGTATATACCGCGTATTGCAGGAGTCGCATATTGCGTAAACAGTTCCACTTTAGTATTTGCCGGAAGTTTAAATTGCTGTTGGGCCGTCAAAGTGCCATACCACTTTGACAGGCTCCGGCTGCCGTCCAATTGTGAAACGGGATAGGTCATATAATTTAGATCAGGCGTGAGTTGCAGCGTCCAGAAGGAAAATGGTTGCAGGGGAATGGAGGCAATCAGGCTTAATTGCTGCATCGTGCCCAGGTTGGCCGAACGGCTGCTGATCGCTATACCATTGTCATCCCGAAACAGCTTCCGGTTGATATAATTATTACTGTTATTATAGCTCAATGTGAATATATATTTATGCTTCAGGGAATAGGCCCCTGAAAGTATCCAGGTCATTTCCGGAACCAGATCCGGGTTACCGGCATAATAGTAGTACTGATCCGTATACCAGCGTACCGGGTTCAGATCACTATAGGAAGGGCGGTTGATCCGTCTGCTGACCGAAAAATTGATCTTATCTCTGCTGCTTATTTCACGTTCCAGAGAAAAGGCCGGGAATAGCTGTATATAGGTCCTGCGATTATCCGCATTTTCTTTAAGGGTCTGTCCGTTGGCATCCGTATATTCCATTCTGAGGCCTGCATCTAAAAGGATTTTCCTGATTTTTTTTGAGGTAGAAAAATACACAGCGGCTATGCGCTCCCGGTATATAAAATGGTTCGTCATTATCTCTGACGGAATTGTGCGGCCATTTATCAGCGAATCGAACTGATAAGCGTTGTCATTTGTGACTGCTGCATATTTTGCACCTGCTTTAAACGAAAATTTTGCAAAGGGCAGCTCTGCATCGGTCTGTACCGATTTGATCCTGATAAATCCCGGCTGATGAGCCAGCAGGTCATACGCTCCTGTAAAAGTTCCTGCCGCATCAAACTCCCGGGTAGTCATTTTTCCGTCCGAGAAGTTGCGGTAGGCTGTATAATGTGCGTCGGCAGTAATTTTTTTTCCGGTTGTATCAATATCAAACCGGTAACTCAGGTTAGCGCCATCATAATGATAAGGTTCTTTAATAGCATTGGCTGAGCGGATGAAGGATAGCAGTTCACCCTGCGCATTATAATTCTCAACTGTTGTATTATTACTGCTTTTATAATCATCAAGGTATCCGAGGTAATCTACAGCCAGCTGCTGCTTTGGGAGGAATTGCCATTCTGCACCAGCATGCCAGGTATAATAGCGGCTCTTATAATCGGCGCTGTTACTGCGGCGGATATCGGACGAACCTCCCGACGTATTAATGGTATTACCGCTGGAGCTTTCCCAATGGCTGTCAGGTGTCTTGTAATCAAAGGAACCAAAGAAATTCAGCTTTTCGGCGCGGCGGCTGAATGCGATATTTGCCGCCGGCATCCAGAAAGCTCCTTTGGTGATGCCGGATCTCAGATCGATCGCATATCCTTTTTTCTTATTTTTTTTAGGGATAATATTGATAATGCCTGCGTTTCCTGCAGCATCAAATACAGCTGAAGGAGCGATATTCAATTCAATTTTGCTAAGGTCTTCCGCGCTCATACCCTTCAGGTAGGTGGTGAGCTGTTTGCCGGACAGGTAGGTCATTTTCCCATCGATAAGAACATTGACGCCCGGTGAGCCCCGCAGTAAAATATTTTCCTGCTGATCAATACTAACACCCGGCATTTTTTTCAGCAGGTCAAAAGCGGTAAGCCCTGTAGCTGTAGCCATTTGTTGTACATTGAATACTATTTTCCCTCTGTCCATTTCGATGAGCTGCTTTTTGCTTTGTATGACCACACCGGTTAATGTAGCACTGTCTTCCAGCAAAATAAAGTTGCGGGTATGTGCAACGGTGGCAGTAGTGATATATACCGTGTCGCCAATTGATTCCAGGTATCCCAAATGAGAAGCGGATACGGCATATAGCCCGGCGGAGAGTTGTTCAAACCGGTAGTACCCGGCGCTGTCACAAATTCCGGTCTTAGTGAATGTGTTTTTACCCAGGTTCCACTGAAGCACAATCGTGGTTCCCGGAAGCTTTTCATGCCGGCTGTTCTGAACCGTTCCTTCAAGCATATAATGCTGCGCAACTGCATGCATACAAAACGGTTCCAGCAAGATTGCCAGCAATAACGCATAGTTTTTCATTACCTTGTTCTTTATAATACCGGGTGCATTGGTACCTGCGTAAAACATTGTCCCGGTATCTGCTACGCCATAACCTTCAGGTTGGAATGATTTACAGTAATAGGATCCTTATTGGCAGGAGCTGCCTGCATTAATGCCGCTCTTCTATCATCAGTCCGATCGTAAAACAGCGGGCATTATTATTGCGGTGTTGACTGGAAAACTTACAGGCAGCAGGCATTCGGCGGACTTCTGCCCGATAGAGCCAGGGATGAGGTTTGTAATGCGGGTTCCCGATAAAAAATGAGATCGTTAAAATACCTGCCCTCATAAGGGAGCAATTCTGGCATTGCATCCTTTCCCTGGTAAACAGAATAATGATGAGCACAGACGGGACAATTTTCTTTTATAGCTGTATTACAGGAGCAGACAATTCCGCCTTCACCTGCACTCGCAATTTGTACATTCTTTTTTCTGTCAGGCTCCGGAGCATCCGGATGATGATGCCAAAAAACAACCGGGGTACTGATGAATAAATACAGTGCCAGAACAAAGGCCGACAGCGGCTTCCGATATAGTATGCAGCAATTCAAAATAGAAAATCAGCCCGAATATAGTCATTTGTTTTAAAATGCAACATAGTTGCAAAGATAATTTTAAATTAAAACCATACATTTGCAACAACGTTGCATACAAAATATTATGAGAGATCCGTTTAATGAGCAGGTCGTCGGTTTATTGAAAAGTAGCGGACTATCCGTTACCTATTCCCGTAAATTGATCCTGGAAACATTTCTTAATGCAAACGCGGCCATCAGTCAATTGAAATTATGTAAACGCTTTAACGGCCAGCTGGACAAAGCCACGATTTACAGAACACTCCGGCTTTTTGTCGAGAAAAAATTATTGCAGGTTGTCCCTACAACCGATATAAGTATTACCTATGCATGCTCCGCAAACCAGCGGCCGGCATCAGTTACACACCACGATCTGCATTTTATATGCGAAAAATGTAAAAAGCTTTTTCCCCTAAACGAAATAAAATTGCCGGTGATCAGCTTGCCGCAGCATCTGAGCGCAACCAGATCTGAAACATTTATTTACGGCATCTGCAAGGAATGCAACAAAGCAGGTATTAAAGACCCGTAATGCATCAGTCCGGTTTTTACATAACCCACTCTCCGCAACCTTCAGGAAATGAAAGAAAATATTTTGACACATAGTTGCAATTATTCTATACATTTGCTAAATGCATCTTAGTTGCATTTTATTGTTTTGAATAATTCTAATACAATTTTTTTGTGAGATTTCTTTTCTGCGGTATCTTTTTATTGGCTGTTTTTACTGCAAGGACCCAGCAAAATGGTTATACCCTTTCTCTGTTTATAAGAGATAAAATATCCAACCAGCCCTTACCGGCAACCGGGTTACTGGTAAATACCAGTCAATACGCTGCTGACGATAGCGGAAGAATTATCCTGAGGCTACCCACATTAAAGAATTTTCATGCAAGGTTTTCATTGGTGGGCTATAACAAGCTGGAAGTTCATTTTTTTCCAAAGCAGGCTGTTGAATCGGATACCGTTTATCTTACTCCGGGCGATGGTACGCTTGAGCAGGTAAGCGTAACAGGCTATAAGGTAACGAATGGAGTAAATGCTATAGCACCTGCTACTGTGCTAACCGAACGGGACCTGGATAAAATGCGCGGGGCGAACCTTGCCAACCTGCTGCAAACGATTCCCGGTGTCAATATGGTACAAACGGGTAATACCATTGCAAAACCAGTGATAGGTGGCTTATACGGTAACCGGGTACTGGTCATCAACAATGGGGTTCGCCAGGAAGGACAGCAATGGGGTGTGGAGCATGCCCCGGAAGTAGATCCCAATATTGCGCATGATATTACAGTGGTCAAAGGTGCAGATGCAGTGCGCTACGGCGCAGAAGCATTGGGTGGTGTAATATTATTAGACCCCGCACCATTACCCTTTACTGATCCGGCATTGCACGGGGAAGTAGCTGTAAACGGGGTTTCTAACGGGCGGGGCGGTTCGGGATCGGCAATGCTGAACAGCAGTTTCAAAAAAATGCCTCAGCTTGCCTGGCGGATCCAGGGGTCTTATGTAAAGCTGGGTGATTACCGCACAAAAAATTACTTTTTAGAGAACACCGGCACAGCGCAAAAGAACTTCTCCGGTGCGCTGGGTTACCAGGGGAAACGTTTCGGCGGACAGGTCTTTTACAGCCAGTTCCAGACAAGCCTCGGTATCTTTGTGGGTTCTGATATCGGTAGTATTGATGATCTGCTGGCCCGTATTCATTCAACGGGGCCTTTTAAAGAAGGCAGCTTCTCCTATAAATACGGAGCGCCCTACCAGACGGTGCTGCACCGGTTATTAAAAGCCGGTATTTATTATAATACGTATGACGGCAGCCGGTTTGAAGTGAATTATAACTTACAGATCGATCACAGGAAGGAATATGATAAACGCCGCGCTACCCGAAGCACCATACCGATCAATGATTGGATACTGCGTACCAATACCCTGGAAGGCTCCTGGCAAAAAACTTTTTCCGGTAAGTGGCATACTATGGCCGGCATCAACCTGCGGGGGCAAAGCAATTATAATGATACCATAACATTATCCAACCCGTTTATACCTAATTACAGCGCTAATTCCGCAGGCGTTTATGGCATTGAACGGCTTACCATAAATGACCGGTTTGAAGCAGAGGCCGGGGCAAGGTTCGATTATCAGAAATTCAATGCCTCGTCACGGAGGTTCCTGTATCTTTATTATGATGACGACGGAAATGTAGTGCCCAATGAGGATGTTCCCAACTACACGGGCCATCTGACCCTGCATGGTGCTTACCATCAGTTTGGCGGAGACAGGAACTTTAAAAGCTATTCCTTTATTACAGGCGGGTTATGGAAGATCAACCGCCTGTGGAACCTGCGCTCCAATCTCGGCCTGGCCTGGCGCGCACCCAACCCGGAGGAATTGTATAGCTTCGGGCTCAATCAGGGTTCCAGCCAGTTTGAGTATGGCGACAGCACTTTAAAAAGTGAGCAGGGTTATAAATGGATCACAACGCTTACAAAAGCAGGCGATCGCTTTTCTTTTTCCGCAGATCTCTATTTTCATTATATAC
>DASVMC010000120.1:0-2628 GCA_036384555.1 Niabella sp.
TCAAAAAAATCGGCAGGTATTTTATGCGCCTGCATAAACCCGATGGCATGTGCTGCACCATGATCGGCTGTAAGGAAAACCAGGTATTCCCCTTTGCCTACTTTTTGATCAAGATAGCCGAAAAAGGTCTCCAGCTCTTTATCCAGCCGCAGGTATACGTCTTCCACTTCAATGGAATTGGGACCGTATTTGTGACCTACATAGTCTGTGGAAGCACAGTTAATGGTCAAAAAATCGGTGAAAGCGCCTGTTCCCAGCTGATAGCCGTCCACAGCTGCTTTCGCAAAGTCCAGGGTCAACGTATTCCCATAGGGGGAGCTGCGGATCACGTCCGGGTCCTGTTGAAAGAGTGTGCTCAGGTCGTGCGGAAAGCCGGTTGTCTTTTCTCCTTTGAATTTTCCTTCCCAGGGTACATCGTCTGCGGTGCTTTGCACATAGGTATTCAGGGGATAAAGCGTTGTCCAGGGTTGGGCAGTAAGCTTTTCCGGTTCTTTTTTATTGTTAAACTGGTTTACCCATTGCGGTAGTGCTTTCATATACCAGGTACTTCTAATGAACTGGCGGCTTTCGTCGTCAAACCAGAAGGCCCCATCCGCAACGTGCCCCGCCGGTAAAATAGAGGCCCTGTCTTTTAAGGAAACGCCTACCACTTTTGACCGGAAGTTGGTGGCCAGCTTCAGCTCATCTGTTATGGTGCTGGCCAGGTTATTCCTGGGCGACATTTTCCCCGCTTTTGAAGTGCTTCCTACAGATTGTACCGTCGAATCGTCTGTACAGTAAACGGATTTGCCGGTCAGCTCATCGATCCAGTCGTTCCCGGTAATACCGTGTATTGCAGGAACAGAACCGGTAAAGATGGTGGTATGCCCTACTGCTGTAAAGGATGGTAAGTGACTGATAAATGTATTCTCGCAGGAATATCCGTCTTTCAGCAGCCGGTTAAAGCCACCGCTCCCATACCGGTCTGCATACCGGTACAAATAGTCCCAGCGCATTTGATCCACCACTATGCCCACTACCAGTTTTGGGCGTTTTACTGCGTTTTGGGCAAGTCCTGTAAAAGCAGCAAAAATTGCAATCAGTAAAAAATGAAGCCTTTTCATCATAATCAATTTGTTCAAAAATAGGGAAAGCAGCCTGATATTACCAGCCGTTTATATAAAGTTTATCTTATGAAAAAAAATCAGGCATTGTCTGCCGGATAAAAAGTTGTTTTTCTTCATTTTTTGATAATTTCAAAGAATGAAATGTCGTTATTCCCTGTTGCTTTTTATTATAATGGCCGGTTATGCAGAAACTACCCTTGCTCAGAATTACAGGCTGACGGTCATCATAGACAGTGTTCCTGCTTTTACAGCTGACAGCGCTGCCTTGTTCCTGGCGGGCAGTTTTAATAACTGGAATCCGCAGGATAACAATTTCCGGTTCCGGAAACAGGATGGACATTACCGGGCGGAGCTAAATGCCGCTCCCGGGCTTATTGAATTTAAAACAACGAAAGGGGGCTGGGATAAGGTGGAAACGGATCAGGATGGTAAAAGTATTGCTAACAGAACAGTCCGGTTACAATCAGACTCAAGTATTCACATAGCCGTTCGAGGATGGCAGGATCATTTTGGAAAAAAGGAAAAGATGCATACAGCAAGTAAAAATGTAACGATTATTGAAGCATTTTATATGCCGCAGCTAAAAAGATCCCGCACTTTGCGGATCTATCTTCCGCCTGGTTATACTACGGATAAAAAGAAACGCTATCCGGTGTTGTATTTGCAGGATGGGCAGAATGTTTTTGACGAATTTACTTCTTATGCGGGCGAATGGGATGTGGATGGTTTTATGGATACGACAGCCCTGCCGCGTTCCATTGTAGTAGCAATCGATAACGGAGGCGATAAACGGCTGGATGAATATTGTCCTTATCCGGTAAAAAGGATACCTCATGCGGAAGGAAACGCATATGCCGACTTTATGGTACAAACACTGAAACCTTATATTGACACGCATTACCGTACTTTAAAAAGTAAACCCAATACCTTCATAGCCGGTAGTTCAATGGGTGGACTGATCTCTTTTTACACCGCGTTGAAATACCCGAAAATATACGGGGGAATAGGTGTTTTCTCTCCCTCGTTCTGGGTAACGGAGCATAAGATTGATGAGGATGTAAAACGCCTGGGGCCGGGGATGCAAGCACTTATTTATTTTTACGTCGGGTTACTGGAGGGTGATACGATGCCTAATGATCTTTTGAGGATCATGAAGGAATTGGCCGCCGTTTCAAAAGCACAGCTGACGGCTGTTATCAGAAGCGGCGGCCGTCATAATGAAGAAGCCTGGCGAAAAGAGTTCCCTCTTTTTTACCAGGCTGTTATTTTGAAAAAGAAATGATCTTTCTTGTTATATGCCGCTCCCGCAGCTGAC
The DNA here is from genome assembly GCA_036384555.1 of Niabella sp. Taxonomy (GTDB): domain Bacteria; phylum Bacteroidota; class Bacteroidia; order Chitinophagales; family Chitinophagaceae; genus Niabella. The sequence goes on from DASVMC010000120.1 coordinate 2,422, forward strand.
CGGTATGGATGCTATTGGCCAAATATTTTTAAAATGGCCTGGGTAGACATAGAGCCTTCAAAGGCAGTGATCAGCTGCTTATTGGTGTTATAGAATGCATGGAAAGGGAGGTTCTTAATATCGTAATAGACAGGCAGGGTATAGGAGTAATCTCTGCCGACAATAATGTTTGGATATTTTTGCAACTGGTAATGTGCGGCAAAAGCA
>DASVMC010000121.1:0-3878 GCA_036384555.1 Niabella sp.
CAACTATTAAAACCATTTCCCGGCGTGAAAATGGAACAGCCATATGGAGACACAGCCTATACCGCAACGGAAAAAATATTGCTGAAATCATTGATTTTGTCGCAGATAGTCTGCCCTGTTTTATCCGGCAAATTCAGTGCAAAGAACCGGTACGTTTTCATATTACCCGGCCTGCCTTTGTTCAGCCGCTTATCAACACAAAAGCATATCCGCCGGACCTGGTGGATCAGGCGCTTCTATTGAGGACCCCCGCCGGCACTTATGTATATGGCAACTATCCAATGACGCAGGAAAGTTTTCATCAGCTGCTTATAGCAGGAAATGCGTCCCTGAATGATTCATCACTGAACTGCGCCCCCGGTACAACAACATTTATGCTTTGCGGCGGTCCTTCCTATCCGCAATGTATGAACAACAGTCTGGCAATCCTGCAGCAACCAACCAGTGCCTTACTGAAAAAAACGCGCGGGTACTGGCAGCACTTTACACAAGGCAGGATCAACTTCGATAGCAGCATCGCTGTAAATGTCCCTTTGCGCAAAAAATTGTTACAGGAGATTGACGATGTTTCCATTATTATTAAAACACAGCAAAGCGTGGAGGGAGCGGTGCTGGCAGGCTACAATTATCACCTGGGTTATATCCGTGATCAATATGGCGTTTCAAGATGCCTGTTAAAGCTGGGCTATTATGAAGAAGCCCGGGCTATCCTTGATTTCTATTTCAGGATCTGGCAACGTAAAGGAACACTGCATAATGCCCAGGGCATTGGCGTAGACGCTTTTCATATACATGAAAACGATGAAGTGGAAATAACCGGCTACCTGATCATTCAGGCATTTGACTATTATGCCAAAACAAAGGATGCTGCTTTCCTGAACAAAATAATGCCGATGCTGGAATGGGCCTGGAAGAGCCAGGTAAAAAACCTCATTAAGGATATGCTTCCCTTTAATGGTGATGAAACCTATATTGCGGGAGGAATACTTCCACGGACCACGTTGATGGATGGTTCAGCAGAAGCCACGTTATTATTTATTAAAAGTGGCGCACAGCTACTACCATGGATAAAAAAATACCAGCTCTGGTCAGATACAACTATTTTAAATAACCGGAATATTTTACAGCGGGTAACAGATCAGTATGCACAACATTTTATAGAAGAGGGAAAATTACTGACCAACAATCCACGGAGAATGGAAGGTGTACCCTATCCTGCGTTCCGCCATGGCGTGTGTGAATCAATTGGCGCGCCCGGGTGCGCAGTATTCGGATGGACACAACGTACCGCTAATAACCGGTATCTGTGTCCGCATTGTTACGTTACGCAGGTATTACCTTCAGTAAAACCACAAAAATTCCATATTCCCTCTGTAAGCCTTATGCCCTTTTATATTAATGCAGAAAATTTATCGAAGCAACAGATAACCGCTTTTGTAAATGCAGTTGCTGCTGTATACAAGGCTTCAGGCAACTTTCCCTCCAGCCCTGTACTCAAAGATCGTATTGTAGGATACGATTACGGGCTTTTCCTCTATTCCCTTGTGCGTACCGGAGATCCTCTTAAAATGCAGGTATATACAAAAATGATGCAGGCTCCGGATGAAACAGGTGCATGGGTGGAATATTATGAAAAGGAACAGCCCATGGGAACCCGTTGCCGTCCCTGGGAAAGCGGCATTAACCTGGAAGCGGCAATTGATTTTGCAATGCATTATCAATTGCATTGATCTGCATTTACAAGATCTTAACCGCTCTTATTAATGCAATGCAACAAATAAAAACAGCTATACAGGTAGGTGCAGGATAGTTATTTAATTTTTTTTTATCAATTTTAAAATCATAAAACGGTTGTGCTATAGGGTTTGAATGTTAGATGTACTGCTTTATAGTTGTTTAATTTAAATAGCCTGGCAGATTTCCCCATAACAAAGGGCTGGTACAGGCCAATGAAAATGCCCGAATTATTGAATTAAATGAATGATGATTATGCCAAAGAAAATTTGATCTCCTGGCTGAATTTTTTGATTATTAATTCCCTGAAATAATATAGGTTATCTATAGAGATAACCGAACGATTTTGTTTGACCCGGCGAAAATGGTTTTTTGTCGGAGTGGCGATCTTGTTAACTACTTTAACTATATAAATTGGTATGCGATTTAAAATCTGTTTATTAATCATTACTTGCTTTTGCTCAGCAACTGTATTTGCACAGCTCCAGCAAAAGATTACCGGCGTTATTCTTGATTCTGCGACTTCTGCACCATTGGCTGGAGTCTCGATAACGGTGGTCGGTACAACAAATGGAACTGCCTCAGGTGCGGACGGATCTTTTACGATCACTGCGCCTAAAAATGCTTCGGTACAATTCTCTTACGTTGGATACAACGACCAGGTTGTTTACGTAAGCGCTCTGGGGAACGGGATTGTACGGATGGTGTCTAACGTCACGGGGCTGGATGATGTAGTTGTGATTGCCTACGGCGCACAAAAGAAAATGACGGTGACCGGCGCCGTTTCAACCGTTACTACCGAGCAGCTAAAACAAAGCTCTGCAGCAAGCCTGGACAATGCGCTTGCCGGGCGACTGTCCGGTGTTACCTCTACCCAAAATGGAGGAGGTCAGCCCGGCCGTGATGATGCTACCATTTTTCTGAGAGGGGCGGCAACATCCAATACCAATAGTCCGCTGATCTTAATAGATGGAGTACCACGGGACAATATCCGCACCATCGATCCTAATGAAGTGGCTTCTATTTCTGTTTTGAAAGATGCATCCGCTACCGCCGTTTTCGGAGTACGGGGTGCAAATGGTGTCATCCTGATCACTACCCGCAGAGGATCACAGGGCAAAATTCAATTCAACGCAAGCGTTGATCAAAGTTTCACTTCTTTTACAAAGGAACCGGAGCGATTGCATTCTGTCGATTATTTGAACCTGAGAAATGAAGCGTCCGCAAATGACGGGCTCGCATTGCCTTATTCGCAGGAGGTAATTGATAAATATGCCAACCCGCTTGCAGGGCTGGATCCAAGCGATCCTGATTACAGCTCAAAAAAGGCGCTTCGGGAATATATTTATCCGGATCATGACTACTATCGCGATTATATTTCCCGTTACACACCTCAGACCAGGGTGAACCTGAGCGCAACGGGCGGTACCGACAAAATCAATTATTTTGTAAACGGCACGTACCTGCACCAGGGTGGTAATCTCAATACGGAGCCCAAATCGGTGCTGGGTTATGATCCGTCTTCCTGGATGGACCGGTACAGTTTCCGGGCTAATCTTGACTATAAAATCACTTCGCATCTAAAATCATTTTTAAATTTAGGAACGTATATCGAACGGGTCAATATGCCGTCAGCATGGCTTTATGGTGATGACACCCATTGGATGATGCGCGATCTGATTTATCAGGCGCAGAGTATATTACCCATCACCCCGGGACCAACAACAATAGCCGGCTATGGAGTAGCAGCCGGTCAGATCGTTGATCCGGGATATTTAGACCGGTCTGCATTTGAAATCATGAACCGGATGGGCTACCGCAATGAGGTTCGCTCCAATCTCAACTCTTCCCTGGGAGTTGAATGGGATTTAAGTAAGCTGGTTACCAAAGGGCTGAGCATAAAAGGAATGATCTCCTATGATTCCAAAGGTACCACCGCGATGCAGGCAAAGAAAAGCGAGCGGTTATACCAGGCGCTTGTTAATACAGAAACCGATGAACTGACCTATGCAGAAACACGTTCTGATGAGAGCCTGATTACACTGACAAAAGGCGCAGATTCCCGTTATAATATTAACCTTCAGGGATCGGTCAACTATAACCGCAGCTTCGGCAAACATGCCGTTACAGGAATGGTTTTAGCA
>DASVMC010000122.1:0-8056 GCA_036384555.1 Niabella sp.
GTTGAAGTAATAAAAATAAGATAATATATGGATTTGAGAATTGAGTTATCAGTTTTCGGTTATCAGTTTTCAGCCAATCTTAATACGGCCTGTTGGTGGCTGGCGGCTAATTTCCCTGAATCCTCTATTTTTGATACGGTAAAATTATATGAATGATCTACAGAGCTATTGGAATTATGAGCGGAAGCTCGCTGGACGGACTGGATATTGCATTTGTGGAATTCCACGAAAACGGAGGAAAATGGGAGTTTGAAATTCAGCAGGCGGAATGTATACCGTACACCGCAGACTGGAAGAACCGTCTGGAAAAGGCCATTGAGCTGAATGGCCTGGATTATCAGCTGCTGCATACGGATTATGGGCATTATATCGGGCAACAGATCAATGCCTTTATTGACAGGCACCAGTTACACTATAAAGTAGCAGTGATCGGCTCGCACGGGCATACAACATTTCATATGCCCGAAAGGAAAATGACAGCGCAGGTAGGGGATGGTGCCGCTATAGCTGCTGCCACCGGTCTTCCGGTGGTAGCTGACCTGCGGGCGATGGATGTGGCGTTGGGCGGACAGGGAGCACCTATTGTACCTGTTGGAGAAAAACTATTGCTGAACCGGCATCGTTATTTTCTGAATATCGGCGGCATCGCCAACCTTTCTATAAACGGTGATGTGTACAAAGCGTTTGACGTTTGTGCAGCAAACCGTGTACTGAATATGCTGGCTGCAGAGCTGGGCAGCGAGTTTGATGCTGACGGGGTGTTTGCTGAAAAAGGAACCGTAAACGAAGCCCTGCTGCAAGAGCTGAACGGGTTGGATTATTACTCGCTGGATGCTCCGAAGTCCCTGGCAAATGATTTTGGAACAGATACGGTCTTCCCGATTATAAAAAGGCAGGGCGGTACCGTTAACGACCAGTTAAGGACCTATGTAGAACATATTGTTCAGCAGGTGGGCAAGGCATTGGATACAGACCCGGCTTACCACAGGGAAGCCCATTCAATGCTGGTAACGGGCGGAGGGGCGCTGAATACGTTTTTAATGGAGCGCATGAGCACTGTGCTGCGGGTTAATGTAACGGTTCCGGATAAGCATCTTATACAATATAAAGAGGCAATGATCATGGCGCTTATTGCCGTGCTGCGCTGGCGGGAAGAAACAAATGTATTCAGTTCTGTTACGGGTGCCAGCAGGGATAGTGCCGGCGGCGCCTTGTGGTTGGGTACAATTGTCTGATGTATACACAAGAGCGCCGGGAGGAGCGGGATTGAACACCTGTTTCTGTTTTAGGAACCGGAAATGCAGTACAAGGGGTCTTAAGCAGTAATATCTAAAGTGATATAACGAACATACTTTACCTTTGAAGCATGGAAGTAAACGAAGTTCTAATTGATAAACTGGCACATCTGTCAAAACTTACGTTTTCCAGTGCGGAAAAACAGGAGTTTATGGGCGATCTGGAAAAGATGATCGGGTTCGTGGAAAAACTGAATGAGCTTGATCTGAAAGGTGTAGAACCGCTGATGCATATGAGCAATGAAATCAATGTTTTACGAAAAGATAAGGTGAAAGGGTCCATTTCCCGGGATGAAGCATTGTTGAATGCTCCTGCCACAGATGGCGTTTTTTTTAAAGTACCAAAAGTGATCAAAAAATAGGCGGTGTCCATTATTCATATCAACGATCTGCGCAAAAGTTATTTTATGGGCCAGCAGGAACTGCAGGTGCTGAAAGGCGTTGCGCTCAATATCAATAAAAATGAATATGTGGCGCTGATGGGCCCCTCGGGCAGCGGCAAAAGTACGTTGATGAATATTCTGGGCTGTTTAGATACGCCCACATCCGGTACCTATGTGCTCAATGGCAAGGATGTGAGTAAGATGGAAGATAATTCACTGGCCGAAGTGCGGAACAAGGAAATAGGGTTCGTATTTCAGCAGTTTAATTTGTTGCCACGGCTGACAGCCCTGGAAAATGTGGCGCTTCCCTTAATTTATGCAGGGATAAAAAAGAGCGAACGGAATGAAAAAGCCCTGCAGATGCTGGAACTGGTGAATCTTACAGATCGCTCTCATCACAAACCCAATGAATTGAGCGGCGGGCAGTGCCAGCGCGTAGCGATTGCACGCGCACTGGTCAATGACCCCTCGCTGGTGCTGGCAGATGAACCTACCGGCAACCTCGATACAAAGACCTCTTATGAAATTATGGATATCTTTGCCCGTATCCACAATACCGGTAACACAGTAGTGCTGGTTACTCATGAAGAAGATATAGCCAAGTGTGCCAACCGTATCGTGCGCCTGCGTGATGGCGTCATTGAAAGCGATGTTGCCATGGAAAAGGTGGCTCATAGTTGATCGTCTGTGACTGATAACTGACTTCTGAAAACTGAATTTCCGAACCTCAATTCTCAACCGTATGGCATTCCGGATTTATACAAAAACAGGAGATAAAGGCAAAACTGCTTTAATCGGAGGAACGAAAGTTTCCAAAGGGCACCTGCGTATTGAAAGCTATGGGAATGTGGATGAGCTGAATTCCTATATAGGTCTGTGTAAAGATCTTCTGCCGGACGTCCGCTCAAAAACAGTTTTACAGGAAATACAGGAGCAACTGTTTACCATTGGAGCTATATTAGCCCAGGATCCAGATAAAGAAACGAAAATGGCCTTACCTGACCTGCAGGAGGAAGATGTACAGTTGCTGGAGCAGGAAATTGATGCCATGACGGCGCAATTACCCCCCATGCAATCGTTTATTCTGCCGGGAGGAAGCATACCTGTTTCCCATTTGCATGTAGCCCGCTGCATTTGCAGAAGAGCAGAGCGCAGCGTGGTCCGCCTGACGGAAGAATCGGCGGTTGCCGCTCTCCTCCTCATTTATTTAAACCGCCTCAGCGATTATTTGTTTGTATTAGCCCGGTATACGGCCCTGCTATCGGGTATTACAGACATTCCCTGGAAACCACGCCGCTCGTGAATACCGTCTCAGCCGCATAACACCTGTTTAGCGGCTTTAACAAAATTTTACAGATTGCCGGTCACATCAAATAATTGATCCTGAAAGTTATTAGTGGTTCAATAGCGTTTATTGTATGGCTTGGCATAAATATTGGTTAAATACAAGCAGTCCTTATTAATTAAAATCGTAAATATGAAAACAATAACAAAATTATTCCTGGCCGTTGCTTTTATCGGTTCTTTAAGTTTTATTTCCTGCTCTCGTACAAAGGATGCACTGGGGCTGGATACGATGTATAATGCGGTTGCTACCGGGAAGTGGTATGGCTGGACAACTACAATAACTCCGGGTGCTTCTGTCGATAACCTTTCCGCTAACCAGTACATTACCTTCAGCAAATCAAATGGTACATTCTATATTTATAACCAGGATGGCAGCCAGGTTTCCGGTTCAAAACATACGTACTCTTTTGTTGATACCAAGACCATGGTCCTTGATGGAGTTACTTATAAAATCAAAGAAAATTTTGCAGGCAGTTTTAAAACACTGACCCTGGAAAATGTTAACGGGAGCATAACAACTACCCAGGCATTTTCGCGGTAAGTTATACAGAATAAAAGTAGTAAAAGATCCCGGGTTAGCCGGGATCTTTTTTTATACGATCAACCCATCCTTCATATGAAGGGTGCGGTCGCTGATGGCGGCCAGCTCTTCATTATGGGTCACAATTAAAAAGGTTTGCTGGAAGCGCTCCCGGAGGCTAAAGAAGAGGTCGTGTAGTTCCCCGGCATTAGCTGTGTCCAGGTTCCCGGTAGGCTCGTCCGCAAAAACGATCTGGGGCTGGTTGATCAATGCCCTGGCTACCGCAACCCGTTGTTGTTCCCCTCCGCTGAGTTCATTCGGTTTATTATCAAGCCGGTGATCAACACCAAGAACGGCCAGCAATTCTCTGGCCTTTTCGGTAACTTCCTTTTTTCTTCGCCCCGCCAGCCACCCGGGAATGCAAACGTTTTCCAGTGCAGAAAATTCGGGCAGCAGGTGGTTAAACTGAAATACAAAACCAATGTTCCTGTTACGGAATGTAGCCAGCTGCTTTCCTGTTAAGGAGCTGATAGCAATGTTGTTCATAACAACAGACCCTGCATCCGGCTTATCCAGGGTGCCTAAAATATGTAACAGGGTGCTTTTACCGCTTCCGGAAGGGCCTACAATAGCAACCACCTCGCCTTTGTTAATGTCAATATCCACTCCTTTGAGTACTGAAACAGTACCATAGGATTTGTGTATTTGCTTTCCTGAAATCATTCTCTTTGGTAAGTGACCGTAAATATAGCGATTGTGCGGCTAGAAGCGGACATTAAAAAAGGGAATAGCGAAGTCCGGGGCTGCCCTCAATCCGGCTCAGGCTTTCCCGCTGCTCTTTCAGATCTACAGCGGTTCCGTTGATACGCATAGTGGAAATGCTGCCGCCATACACACTGATACCTGCGCCGGCAAACAGGTTGTGTACAATACGCAGGTCACTTCCCAGTTCTGCCATTGCGCCTACTGAGCTCCCTTTTAAGATCGTACTGCCCTGGTCAAGCGAGGCTCACATATCGGATCGAAAGGCCGGATAAGAAATGGAACCTCCCGGAATGGCTGATCATGCGGCTCTGGTAAACAGGGCCTATATACCGGATCTTTATATTGCTGAGCACAAACTGCCCGGTAATGGTATTGCCGGATCCGCTGCTGCTGAATTCCGAATACCTGATTCCCAGGCCAGACCAGTAATTAAAATAATAATAAAGACCTGCATCAAAAACAGGCCCCCTGGCAATCTCTTTATAATAGCTATCTGATGCAGGTTTTTTCCCCCAGGCGGTATGCATATCCCCCGGAAGCTGCGATCCGGAAACGGGTGGTGTTGTCATCCAGTTGTTGCGGCCTATATTTGATTGATAATCAGCGATAAAAAGCAGAAAATAATTATTTTTTGTATGATAAGCTGCCGTTTTTTTGGTACGCAAAAATAAGTGTTTGACAAATTATAGAATACAGTTACTTTTGCAAAAATTTTAAATCCACCTGAACCTTGCTTCAGGAACTCTGTTTAATATAAAAAACCGAATATAATATGTTTTGGACACTTGAGTTAGCCTCCTATTTAGAAGATGCCCCGTGGCCAGCTACGAAAGACGAACTGATTGATTATGCAATCAGAAGCGGAGCTCCGATTGAAGTGGTAGAAAATTTACAGGAATTGGAAGATGAAGGAGATGTATATGAAACCATTGAAGACATCTGGCCCGATTATCCAACCCAGGAAGATTTTCTTTTTAACGAAGACGAATATTAAAAAAGAACAGCAAAAAGTTAAAGCTACCACCGGTAGCTTTTTTTATTTTCCAACAGCCCTGACAGGCTTTAAGCGTTATACAAAATAACAGACGGGTATTAAAATTATTTTTATGACCTCCCGTTCCTTTTTCCGATCAGTGGTGACGCTGAACAGGCTTCGCCGTGATTTCAGTTGCAATTGCCGTCCGGAGTGCAGGCAGGGCCTTCGGTAAATTCAAGAGATAACCCCGGATTTTTTTCACGCCATTCTGAAAATGCTTTTTCAATAGTTTGGGTAAAGGCTTCAGCGGGTTGGGCACCGGAAACGGCATACCTGCGGTCAAAAACAAAGAACGGTACTCCGCTTACCCCTATTTGCCGGGCTTCATCAATATCCTGGTGCACTTTAGCGGCATAAAGGTCATTTGTTAAGGCATCGTCTACTTCCTGGGTGGTAAGTCCCATTGCTTTGCCCAGTTCAGTCAGGGTTGCTTTGTCAGCAATATCTTTTCCATCTGTAAAGTACGCTTTAAAGAGCTGCTCTTCGGCTGCATCACCCAGCCCTTTTGCTTTTGCAGCCTGGATCAGGCGGTGGGCATTGAAGGAATTAACGGTGATGACTTTATCAAAATGGTAGTCCAGCCCCGCGTTCCTGGCAGTTTGTGTAACCTGATTCAGCATTCCTTTTACCTGTTCTTTTGAAAAGCCTTTTCTTTCAACAAGGTATTGCTCATGATCCAATACTTCCTTTTCGGGAAGTGAAGGATCCAGCTGGAAACTTTTCCAGATGACCTCAATATTTTTTGCGTTTGCAAACTGATCAAACGCTGCTTCAAAATTTCGTTTGCCAATATAGCAGAACGGGCACATAACGTCGCTCCATATTTCTACCTGCATTTTAGGGGTATTCATATACTGTCCATTTTTAAAAGTATATAACAGGAAAAATAACGGATTTGTTGTGGAGGAAAGAGACGCTTACCGGTCCAGTTCCATTTTCAACTTTTCTTTCAGTTCTTTCACCAGGGGGTATTTCTCAATCATTTTCTGGTATTGCTGAACGGCTGTTAAAGGGGCAGGTTCATCACTTTCGGCGGATTCCTTATTTTCCCTTTTTATAATGTAGAATTGCAGCTGGCTGTTGGAAAGTTTTTTTTGTAAAAATTCCGATGCTTCATTCTTGCAGCTTTCTACAAAACGGTATTCAATAGCATTGCCTGTATAAACATAAAAAGAATTGTTGTCCAGTACTTTTAATTGTGCCAGATCAAAGCTTTGCGCAGCTGAGTTTTTGTTTTGTTTCAGATGCACGATGAATTCCGTCCAGGCAGCAGTTAATGATTCCTGGCTCAAAGGCTGGTCAACCTGCTCTACATGCGTTTCTTTAAACTGTTTTCTTAACTTTTCAAGGCTGCTGATTTTTGGAGCCGGGACGGATTTTATTTCCGGGTTTTTAGATACAACAGGCCTGGGCTCAGGTTCCTCAATGACCAGTTTGGGAGCGTCGGGGCTGCTGACCGGTTTTATAACCGGTTCTGTTGCTTTCTTGCCGGCTTTTGGTCGTAGCAATACCGGCTGAATACTCCTGAAAGGGAGAGCTGTGGCTTTTTCAACTATTTTTTTTTTCTGCAGTTCTCCGTCTCCCGCAGTTATTTCCATAGCCTGCTGCAGGTAGCAGAGCTTTATCAGCGTCAGCTCAACATGCAGGCGTTTATTGCGTGCTGCGCGATAGTTGATTTCCGCTTCGTTCAGGATATTTAATGCACTTATCAGAAAGGAGGCGGGTACGTTACGGGCCATATCCATGTACCGCTGCTTAAAACTTTCAACCGTGTCCAGCAGCGCTATTACTTTTTCGTCCTTGCTTACCAGAAGGTTCCTGATGAAAGCAGCAAACCCGTTTAATACAAGATCACCTTCAAATCCTTTGCGGTTAATGTCATCGTACAACAGCATGGCTCCGGACAGGTCCTGCTGAAGCATGTAGTCCAGCAGTCTGAAATAATAATCCTCATCCAGTATGTTCAGGTGCTCCAGTGTATTGGAATAATTCAGCTCTCCGTTTGTAAAGCTCACAATCTTATCCATGATGCTTAAGGCATCCCGCATGCAGCCTTCGCTTTTCTGGGCAATGGTTTGCAAAGCTGCCTTATCTGCCTTCACGCCTTCTTTTTCACAAATAGCTTCCAGGTGTGCTACTGTATCGTTCGTCGTGATCCTTTTGAAATCAAAGATCTGACAGCGACTCAGAATTGTAGGGAGGATCTTATGTTTTTCTGTTGTAGCCAGAATAAAAATAGCATAAGGAGGAGGCTCTTCCAGAGTTTTTAGAAAGGCATTAAAGGCGGAGGAGCTCAGCATGTGCACCTCATCTATAATATAAACCTTGTACCTGCCCGCCTGTGGTGCAAAACGTACCTGGTCTACCAGCGTACGGATATCATCAACAGAGTTGTTGCTGGCCGCATCCAGTTCATGAATATTGAGCGAAGTGCCCTGGTTAAAGGAGACGCAGGATCCGCATTCATTACAGGCTTCCCCTTCGGGAGTGGGGTGCTCACAGTTGATTGTTTTGGCCAGTATACGGGCACAGGTGGTCTTACCCACGCCCCGGGGGCCACAGAACAGGAAAGCATGCGCTAACTGATTCTGCCTGATCGCATTTTTAAGTGTTGTGGTGATGTGTTGCTGGCCCACGACCGTATCAAAGGTCTGGGGTCTGTATTTCCTTGCCGAAACGATGAATTTATCCATTAAAATCTCCTGCTATT
>DASVMC010000123.1:0-6043 GCA_036384555.1 Niabella sp.
CGCGTTTTAAAGATGGGCACTGTTGGAATTATCAGCAGGCTGATTCCGGTTACTACAGAGGGAACCGGCTACCGTAAATAGCCTTTACCGTTTTTCACGTAAATTTTTGCAACTGAGAGGGAGCAGCACCATATTCCGGTCGTTTTCCTTAGCAGCAGGGGCGCCGGAATATTTGTTGAACACATGAACTATTGATTTTCAAAAATGGGCGTATGAAAATATACACAGCGCTGGTTCACCGCCTGTACCTGTATTATCTGATCTGGCGTTTCAGATGCAGGTATAATGCCACTCATAGAATTCCTGCCCATCAGCGCAGCACCAGGGAGTCCGCCAAAAATTTGTAGCTTTATTCAGGAACGCCCGGCTATTTGCCACGTCAACAAGAATGACTATCCATAAACAGCATATCAACCTTATTTTTCACCTACTTGTATGGAGTGTTATTTTACTGCTTCCCTATTTTGTTGGTTCTGCGGAAGACCACTATAAAATAGGCCTGATGCCGGGATTTGCGTTTACAGCATTTGGAGTGCTCCATATGCTCATTTTCTATATCAATGCCTGCTATCTTGCGCCGGTCTTTTTAAATCTCAGGCGCTGGTGGCTGTATATCCCTTTCGCTGCATTATTACTGCTGTTATCTTTTATTTTAAAATTCATCATCCTAAAAACAGGATATCCCTATCTGCTGCAGAACCATGCAATTTACCGCTTCGCCTTTGCCCCTTCAGTCGGTGTGCTCCTCATCAGCATTGTCTATCGCAAGGTGACAGACCGTATTTACTTTGAAAAAAAACAAAAAGAAAGAGAAGCGGCAATGCTCATGACAGAATTAAAATTTCTGCGTGCGCAGATCAGTCCTCATTTCCTCTTTAACGTAATGACCAACCTCGTTTCCCTCGCAAGAAAGCGGTCTGACCTGCTGGAGCCTGCACTCATTACATTATCTGACTTTATGCGCTACATGGTATATGATACGCAAGGCAAAAAAGTATCCCTGCTAAAAGAAACAACCCATTTAAAAAATTATATTTCCTTACAAAAAATGCGGTTCGGAAATGAGTTCGTTATTGAAGACGACATTGAAGAGGCAGACGATCATTACCTTATAGAGCCGATGCTGCTGATTCCGTTTGTTGAGAACGCCTTTAAGCACGGAGCTGCACAGGACACGGACGCCCGTATACTGATCCGGCTAAAGGTAGATGATAACCGGCTTTTCTTTACTGTGCAGAACAGCAGTCCGCTCCCTCAGAGCAATGCAGGATATGAACATTCAGGTGTGGGACTCAAAAATGTAATAGCAAGGCTGGAGCTTTTATATCCCCAAAAACACGCATTAAAGATCACCCGGGAACAGCATACGTTTCATGTGCAATTAAAACTGGAATTATGATGATCAGAACAGCGATCGTGGATGACGAGCAATTAATAAGAGAGTTACTCCAGGATAATTTAGGGCAGATCCCCTTTATAGAAGTGGTACGTGTCTGTAAAAATGCGCTGGAGCTATCCCGGTATTTGCAAACGGAACCTATCGATCTGCTGTTTATGGATATACAGATGCCCGGCATTAATGGCATCCAGTTTTTGAATGCGCTGGAAAACCCGCCTATGATCATTCTGGTAACGGCCTATGAACAATATGCTTTACAGGGGTTTGAACTGAATGTAGCCGATTACATTTTAAAACCTTTCAGCTTTGAACGGATCTTAAAAGCCTGTAACCGGGTATCAGAACTCTACCAGCTAAAAAAGGCAAAGACAGCAGGAACAGCCCCCCAGACACGATACCTGTTTGTAAACGTAGAATATACGCTCGTAAAAGTAGTCATTGCCAACATCACTTATATTGAAGGCCTTAAAGACTATATTAAAATTCACCTGGAAGATGCTTCCAAACCCATACTTACAAGAATGACAATGAAAGCTATGGAAGAAAAACTACCGCAGGGAGCGTTTGTACGTACGCACAAATCTTATTTGGTGGCAGTATCAAAAATAACCACCATTAAAAGGGACCTGGTCTGTATAGGGCGCGTTGATATTCCAATTAGCGAGTCCTGCAAGGAAGCAGTTTTACAGGCAGTAAAGCGGTTTGAGCATAATGAGTAATGCAGACCTGTATAATAAATAGTTCTTCCAGATAAACACAAAGCGTATTTATAACCTATACTGTATAAACAAAAAGCAGCTCCCCGGTTTCAGAAAGCTCCGGTTTCAACGGACAGTCCCATGCCCGATGCACCCATTCCTTTTAATACCGCACCAATAGCCTTTGCTTTTAAAAGGCATTCCTCCCACTCCTTTCCGGGGTCACTATAGATAGTAATACCCGACCCTGCTTTATAGGAAAGATAGCTGGTAGCACTGTTATACATGAGACTTCTGATTACTACATTCAGATCAAAGTCGCCATCTGGTTTTATATATCCTACAGCACCCGAAAAAATACCCCGTTTATTTTTTTCATACCGGTCAATAAGTTGTACTACGCTGATTTTGGGCGCACCTGTCATAGAGCCCATCGGGAATGTGGCTTCCAGTATTTCCGGTAATGTAAGGGTTGAAGCCACTTCGCCGGAAACGGTAGAGATCATCTGGTGTACCTGGGCAAAACTGTAAATACCGAACAATTCGTCAACCTTTACAGTTCCTTCCCTGCAAATTCTTGAAAGATCATTCCGGACCAGGTCTACTATCATCACATTTTCTGCACGGTCCTTTTCACTTCTGAATAATGCCGCTCTTTCTCTTATCAGATCGGCTTCGTTACGGGCCTGTCTTGAAAGGGTTCCCTTTATAGGCTGGCTCATCAGGTGTTGTCCCTGTTTTTTCAGATACCGCTCGGGACTTGCACAGATCAGCCACTTTTCATTTAGCCGGTATAAGCTGGCAAATGGTGCGGGAGTCAGTTCCATTAACCGCCGGTAAATTTCAAACGGCGCTATCATTGCCCGCTCTGCAAAGAACTCCACACAATAATTGATCTCGTAACAGTCGCCACGGTGTATATGCCGCTGTAGCTGCTCAATAGCCGCTATATATTCCTGCCGGTCTACTCTTGACCGGATCCCGGCAACACTGCCCGCAACCGGGTCTGTTCCGGTAGCTGTGCTTTTTATCTGATCAAAAACAGCCCTGGGTGCTGCTGCTGAAATGTGCAGCTGCGTTCCTTTTAGCTGAACAACAATTTCCGGTTCAAAAAAACAGATATCAGGAAAGCAAAGCGCATCTTCTTTTTGAGAATGCATAACAGGGTTGCCGGTACGCAGCTCATAGCCCAGATGCCCGAAAAGCCACTCTTTTTTTTGTGTAGTATACACCTTAAAACCGGAAAGCGCATCCGGTGAGGAGGAGGCAAACAGGGAACGCGCACCTGCCCCGGCAATAAAATCAAACTCCTGCCCTGAAAAATCACAGCTGTCCAGGAAACAAAAAGTGTTAAACTGTTTCAACCAGTTTAACACTTTACTTTTTAGTAAGGCAGTATGCTCTATTTGAAAAACCTGCCCTTCTTTAACTGTTTTATTCAACGCGCGTTATTAAACTTAATAATGACTTATCTGAAGTCATCATCATCAAAGTCGTCGTCTTCCTCATTACCGAACAGATCATCAAATTCTTCATCAGGCTGGAAATCGTCATCATCATATGATTTTTTTCCTTTGGTACTGCCCCCGGATTTGGTTTTTGACTTCGGGATATCAAACTCTTCAAAGTCTTTATCCCAATCTTCATCGTCATCTATTTTTTCCCAATCATCATCTGCTTCATCCAGATCATCATCATCGTCGTCGTCGTCATCGGCTGCGGCCTTTCCTTTTTTCCCTTTCTTTGAAGTATCCTCTTCATCGTCCGGATAATTTCCATCCTCATCATCTAATTCCTCTTCCTTTTTCTTCGATTTTGAAGAGGTCTTTTCCGCAGGTACTTTCCCTGCGCTTGTCTTCTTGTCTGTTCCTGTTGACTTATTTGATTTTGCCATAACCTAAATAAAATCTAATAAATGAAAATGTAAATTTTAACCGAACTTTTTAATTCTCCAAATTTTTAAACTCCTTTTTTATAAATCAGATTTTGATCAGCTGTTCTCTTTCCGGACCGTTAGAAATATACTTTACAGCAACCCCTAAATATTGGTTAATAAACTGAATATATTCCTTCATTTTTTCCGGCAGACTGGCGTAGGACTGTGCGCTGGTAATAGCTGTATGCCAGCCTTCGAACGCTTTGAACACCGCTTTGTAGTCGGCCAGGTCTAACCGTAAAGGAATTTCTTTGATTTCCGCCCCATCCAGCTCATAAGCCGTACAAACTTCCAGCTTTTCAAAATGATCCAGCACATCCGCCTTTGTCATAACCAGTTGTGTTACACCATTGATCATGCAGGCAAAATTCAATGCTACCAGGTCAATCCATCCGCAACGGCGGGGGCGGCCTGTCACAGCTCCATACTCCTTTCCTATATCACGCAGTCGCTGGCCGTCCTCATTTTCCAGTTCAGAAGGAAATGGCCCGCTGCCCACACGGGTGCAATATGCTTTCGTAATCCCTATTACTTCCTTTATATATTGCGGGGCCACACCCAGGCCGTTACAAACGCCTGCTGAAATGGTATTGGAAGAGGTTACAAACGGGAAGGTGCCAAAATCCAGGTCCAGCATGCTTCCCTGAGCGCCTTCTGCCAGTACCCGTTTCCCTTCTTTCAGTAATTTATTGATAAAATATTCGCCGTTTACAATATTGAGTGTTTTCAAAAACTCTATGGCTTTGAAAAACGCTTGTTCGTCTGCGCTGATATCTTCGTCAAATTCATAGGTTTTTAATAATATATAATGTTTTTCCTTCAGCGCCTCATACATATTTTTAAAATCAGGATTGAGGATGTCTCCCACACGTAATGCATTGCGGCCCGTTTTGTCCATATAGGCAGGGCTGATCCCCTTTAACGTGGAACCGATCTTTCCCTTTCCTTTTGCCAGCTCAGATGCCTTGTCAAGAGCACGGTGGCTAGGAATGATCAGGTTGGTCCTTTCAGATACGTAAAGATTCTTTTTCAGATCGCCTTTAAATTTTGCCAGTTGTGCGCATTCCTGCTCCAGTGAGATGGGATCCAGTACCACCCCATTGCCGATCAGGTTGATTTTGCCCTCATTAAAGATCCCTGACGGGATCTGGCGCAGCACCAGTTTTTCCCCGTTCCGGTAAAGCGTATGACCGGCATTAGGCCCACCCTGGAAACGGGCCACTACATCATAGTCCTTTGCAAAGAAGTCTACAATTTTGCCCTTACCCTCATCGCCCCATTGCAGACCCAAGATTACATCTATCATTGTGATTTTTTTATTAACTACCTTAAAATAAGGTTACAAAAATAGAGGTACGTCCGCTGTAAACCAATTAAAAAATAAGCAGACAGAAAAATAATTATAAACAAAATCAGAAAAATATCAGCACCCCATGGTGGATAACCTTCTCATAGCCCTGCAGCCCGTTTTTCTGCAGAAGTTTGCACTTCCTGCCACAACAATTACAGCAATCCCTCCGTAGCAACGGAAACGGCTACCCACTGTATGTTCCTGCTAATTTCAGGCATCTAGTACAGTGCGCGTTCCAGTATATCCTTTAGCCGTTTTAATTGAATATCGTTACTGTCGTCAGCTGCATCTTCGCTGTCGTACAGTATTTTTCCGGTTTTGTCAATTAAACAAAGACTCGGAGTGGCCCGGTTGCCATATTTGTTAATCAGGTCTTCATCATCATAAATATGTATCCAGTTCAGAACATATTTTTTTACCGCCTCCTCATACTGACCAGCTTTTGCTGATCTGTACCCGATCGAAATGATCTGCAGACCTTTTTTTTCATATTTATCCTGTATTTCTTTGATAGCTGGCAGTTCCAGAACACATCCATGGCACCAGGTGCCCCAAAAATGTAATAGTACAAAACGCTTCCCCTTAAAGGATGAGAGTTGCACAACATGATTCCGGATGTCTTTGGCCACGAAATCTATTGGGTGGTTCCGGGCTTTAGC
>DASVMC010000124.1:0-13406 GCA_036384555.1 Niabella sp.
AATGATTCTCCACTGCGCTGTGCATTACCGCTTACCGTAACCTGTTCGGTCTCTTCAGTAAGAAACTCAGGTACCAGCTGCCTGGGATCAAACCCTGCAAAATATCGTACAAAGATGGTGTCTGCTTCTATTACACCATCAATATCAAAAAATAAGGCACTGTTTTTTTCTTTGGTAAACCGGAAGCTGGTAATTCTTGGATCAGCAACTTTTTCCTGAACCGGTGTTTCCTTTTTACAGGCTGTAAAAAACAAAACAAAAAACAGCCAGGCACAGCAGGTACGATGAATAAAATAGGTCATTTAAAACTGTTTTATAGCAAAAGGCTTTTTACATACCATACTCGCTTAAAAACCGGATCCGCATGATTTTCAGCTGCTCCCAATTAAAATCGTATTCGGCCAGCTCTTCCTGCGCCAATTGTAAAGAAGACGTTTCACAACTTTTAAAATATTCGATAATTTCATCCTGGTCTTCTTCATCCAGCATTTCATCTATAGCATATCCTAAATTCAGTCTGGTACCGCTTGCGGCAATTGTTTCCATTTCCTCCAGCAGTTCATCAATTTTCCAGCCTTTATTTTTTGCAATTGTTTCCAGGGGAATTTTTTTATCGGTTTGCTGAATAATGTATACTTTGTTGCCGCTTTTGTTCACCACGCTTTTCATTATAAAATCGTCCGGCTTCTGAATATTATTGTCTTCAACATAACGGGCAACCAGTTCAACAAAAGGTTTTCCATAACGAACAGCTTTTCCCTTGCTCACCCCCTGACATTTTTCCAGCTCTGCAATTGTTGTCGGGTAAAGGGTCGCCATGTCCATCAGCGAATTTTCTAGAAAGATCACAAAAGGAGGAAGACTTTTTCTTTTAGCTTCCTTCTGCCGTAATTCCTTCAGCATTTCAAATAACTGCTCATCTGTAGCAGCCCCACTCCCGTCTTCAGCAGCCGGCGCTTCATCGTCATCCCACGCTTCCTCAAACTTATTATTCAATACAATTGTAAATGATTTCGGTTTTTTCAGAAAAGCAGTTCCTTCGGGTGTCAATTTTAATACCCCATATTGCTCAATATCTTTTTTAAGCAGGTTTTCCAGCAGCATCTGCCGGATTAAGGAATTCCAGAACAGCGGATCATGCCCCTTTCCGGCGCCAAAACAGGAAAGCCCTTCATGCCGGAACATTTTTACCTGTGGTGTAAGTTTTCCTATTAATATATTAACGGCGTAGTCTGTTGCAAAATGTTCATCCAGCTGTTTAATCGTTTTTAAAACCAGCACAGCCTCTTCTTTTGCTTCCAGGCGCTGTTTCGGGTGCTTACAATTATCGCATTGACCGCAGTTCTCTACTTCATAATGTTCTCCAAAATAACTGAGAATCACCTTACGCCTACAAACGCCACTTTCCGCGTAAGCAACGGTTTCATTGATCAGCTGTGCGCCTACTTCTCGTTCACTCAATGGTTTATCCCGCATCAGGTGTTCCAGTTTGCTTACATCCTTATGGGAATAATACAGTAAACATTTTCCTTCCAGTCCATCACGTCCGGCACGCCCCGTTTCCTGGTAATAGTTTTCAATCGATTTTGAGATATTATAATGAATAACAAAACGGATATCAGGTTTGTCAATTCCCATTCCAAAGGCAATGGTGGCAACGATCACCTGCACATCCTCATTTAAAAACTGGTCCTGTCTTTCCGCCCGCAGTTTGCTGTCGAGCCCGGCGTGGTAGGCAACCGCTTTAATGCCGTTTGCCATTAAAATATCGGCCAGCTCTTCCGTGGTCTTTCTGTTTAAGGTATATATAATGCCGCTTTTGTTTTTCATGCTTTTGATAAAGCGGACGATACTTTCATTGGTCTGTTTCTTACTGATCTTGGGAGCGATCTCATAGTAAAGATTATCCCGGTTAAAAGAGGAAACGAAAATATTTGCTTCTTTTAAATTAAGATTTTTGATGATATCGCTTTGTACCTTGGGCGTGGCCGTAGCGGTTAAGGCGATAACAGCGGCATCCGGGTTGATCTGGTTCATCATTTCGCGCAGGCGGCGGTATTCCGGCCGGAAATCGTGTCCCCATTCTGAAATACAATGTGCCTCATCAACAGCGAAGAAGGAAATATTCAGATCACTGAAAAAAGCCAGGTTCTCTTGCTTGGTCAGGGTTTCCGGCGCAACATATAATAATTTTGTTTTTCCCGCAAGCAGGTCATCGTGTACTTCTTTTATTTCTTTTTTTGTTAAGGTAGAATTTAAAAAGTGGGCAACCTCATCATTACTGTTATAGCCTCTTACAAGATCAACCTGGTTTTTCATCAGGGCAATAAGCGGGGAAACAATAATGGCAACGCCTTCCATGATTACAGCAGGAAGCTGGTAGCAAAGACTTTTACCTCCACCGGTGGGCATAATTACAAAAGTGTCCTTTCCCGATAAAAGTGATTGAATAATGGCTTCCTGTTTTCCTTTGAATTGCTGAAAGCCAAAGTTTTTAAGTAACTCTCCATGTAGATCGATCCCTGTTTTTGCTTTTTTTGCACTCTTTACAGCTGGTTGTTTTGTTTTGGTAGCTTTCTTTTCACTTTTCACTGCCATTTTAAAATATGTGATTTTGATTGAACACCGATTAAAAAAAATTGATCTCTAAAAGATACACCGGATATTTTTAATAAAAAAATTAAAAAAAATTCAGGGACGCGAATTTAATCAAGCTTTTTGGCGTTTTAAAATAATAATGGTTAAAGTTTTTATGCAGAATAAGCGATATTTTTGTGCTTTATTCACGCAGGCTGATATATATAAATGACTGACAATATTTTACAACGCGCCAGGAAAACGTTTCAGCTAGAGGCCGATGCGCTTACTAATGTTCGGCAATTATTAAACAGCGATTTTGAACAGGCTGTTTTACTGATAAAAGATTGTACGGGCCGGGTTGTTATCAGTGGTATAGGAAAAAGTGCACTGGTGGCTCAAAAGATTGTGGCAACGTTTAACTCAACAGGAACACCCTCCATTTTTATGCATGCTGCAGATGCCCTGCATGGGGATTTGGGTATGGTGCAGGAGTCGGATGTAGTGGTCATCCTCAGTAAAAGTGGCTTCAGCCCTGAAATAAAAGCGCTGGTTCCGTTGGTAAAAAATTTTGGCAATAAAATTATTGCCATCGTGGGAAATATTGATTCTTACCTGGCCCAACAGGCCGATTTTGTGTTAAACACGACTGTGGACCAGGAAGCCTGTCCCAATAACCTGGCTCCTACCTCCAGCACCACCGCTCAAATGGTGATGGGTGATGCACTGGCTTCCTGCCTGATGGATCTGAAAGGGTTCAGGGATAATGATTTTGCCAAGTTCCATCCGGGGGGCACTCTTGGCAAAAAATTGTACCTCAGTGTAAATGATGTGTTCCTGGAAAATGAAAAGCCCAAAGTACAGGAAGGGCAGTCATTAAAAGAGGTTATCGTTGAGATCACAAAAAAGAGATTGGGAGTTACTGCTGTTGTAAATGAACAAAATGACCTGATGGGCATTATAACAGATGGAGACCTCCGGCGCATGCTGGAAAAGAATACCGATATTGAGCATACGGTTGCAAAAGACATTATGACAAAAAAGCCCAAAACGATTGAGCCGGGAGAACTGGCTGTTTCTGCATTAGACCTGATGCGGAAAAACGCTATTACACAGCTGGCTGTAGTGGATGGGGAAAAGTACCTTGGAATTATTCATATACACGATTTATTAAAAGAAGGGTTGATTTAAATAAAGAGAAATGAACAATAATTACGTTGTAATAATGGCCGGAGGCATTGGCAGCCGGTTCTGGCCCAAAAGCAGAACAAACTACCCAAAGCAATTCCTGGATATATTGAATACCGGCAGAACGCTGATCCAGTCTACATTCCTGAGGTATAATAAAATTGTACCGGCAGAAAATATATTTGTTGTTACTTCAGAAGAATATGAAGAGATTGTGGCGCACCAGCTGCCCGAACTGCCACCTGAGAATATTGTTACGGAGCCTTTCCGGAAAAATACGGCGCCCTGTATTGCCTATGTTGCCTTTAAGATCTTTAAAAAAGATCCTGAGGCCGTAATGATAGCAGCACCTTCTGATAATCTTATTTTAGAGGAAGATGCATTCGGAGAAACAATAGGAAATGCCCTTCAATTTGTTGCTTCAGTTAATGCACTGGTTACCCTTGGCATAAAACCGAGAAATCCCAATACCGGATATGGATATATACAGCGGGATGATGTAGAAGCCGCTCCGGGAATTTACAAAGTAAAAACGTTTACAGAAAAACCCAACCTTGAGTTGGCGAAAGTATTTGTAAAAAGTGGTGATTTTTTGTGGAATGCGGGTATCTTTATATGGAAGGTAAAAAATATCCTTACCGCATTTGAAAAGTTCTTACCTGAAATACATGAGGTTTTTGCCGCAGAAACTGAAAAATTCAACACACCTCTTGAAAAGAAGGTCATTGAAGAAATATATGCTCAGTGCCCCAGCATTTCTATCGATTTCGGAATAATGGAAAAAGCTCCGAATGTATACGTAATTCCCGCCTCCTTTACCTGGAGTGACCTTGGTACCTGGAACAGCGCCTATGAAAATATGGGGAAAGATTATTTCGAGAATGCTGTAGTGGGGGAAGAGGTAATGGTATATGATACACACAATTGCGTAGTACACGTACCGGATAAAAAATTAGTGCTCTTGCAGGGGCTGGAGAATTTTATTATTGTGGACACGGAGGATGTTTTGCTGATCTGTAAAAAAGATAAAGAGCAGGAAATAAAAGACTATGTGGCGGATGTAAAAAGAAACAAAGATGAAAAATACCTATAGTTATGCTGGAACAATACCCTGTTAGCTCCATACTGTTTTTGGATATAGAAACCGTTCCTCAGTACGCGTCTTTTAATGAGGTGCCGGAATCGTGGAAACACCTGTGGGAAATAAAAGCCGGGTCCCTGTTAAGAAACCGAGAAGAAGAAACGGTTGAGAGTATTTATGAAAGAGCAGGTATATATGCAGAATTTGGTAAAATCGTTTGCGTCAGCTGCGGTGTTGTGCAGGGTGCTTCGGGCCAGAGAAAGATTATTTTAAAATCGTTTTACGGGGACGACGAAAAAGCGCTCTTACAATCTTTTTCCGAAATGCTGCAAAAGTTTACGGCAAATGAACAGCGGTATTTGTGTGCGCACAACGGAAAAGAATTTGATTTCCCTTATTTATGTCGGCGAATGCTTATTAACAGGCTGCCTCTGCCTATTATTTTAAATACTGCCGGCAAAAAGCCCTGGGAAGTAAGCTACCTGGACACTATGGAATTTTGGAAATTTGGCGATTATAAAAGTTATACCACGCTGAATCTTCTTGCACATTCATTAGATGTGCCAACGCCGAAAGATGATATAGACGGCAGTATGGTAGCAGGGGTCTTTTATAAAGAAAAAGACATTGAACGGATTGCTACTTATTGCCAGAAGGATGTGGTAACAGTTGCCCAGATCTTTTTGCGCATGAATGGCGAAGCGCTGATAACAGAAAACAACATTGAATACAGGTAATCCCTGTATCTGAAGCAATTCAATTTTATCATTTTAAGCAAATACAGATGAAGCGGCAAAACATTTCACAGGCGCGGTTTGGGAGCAGGAGGTTGGATACAGCCGGGCTGTAAAAATTGGTAATATCATTGAAGTGAGCGGAACTGTAGCAGTGGACGAGCAGAATAACCTTGTTGGTGAGGGAGATGCTTTTGCCCAGACAACCTATATCCTGGAAAAGATACAGAAGGTTCTGGAAAGTGCAGGAGCTGCTTTGCAAGATGTAGTGCGCACAAGAATGTTTGTTACAGATATCAGCCGGTGGCAGGAATACGGGAAAGCGCACGGTACATTTTTTGGAGCTATACGCCCCTGTACTTCTATGATAGAGGTCAGCAGGCTTATTCACAACGGATCTCTTATAGAAATAGAAGCAACCGCAATTTTACAGCATGAATATTGAAGATATAAGAAATTACTGTTTGCAGCATACAGCTGTTGAAGAAGGATTTCCTTTTGGCCCGGACACTATTGTTTTTAAAGTAAACGGGAAGATCTTTTTGTTAATGGGGCTGGAAAGTGATCCCTTACAGTTTAACGTAAAATGTGATCCTGATAAAGCCATTGAATTAAGAGAACAACATGATGCGGTACTGCCGGGCTATCATATGAACAAAAAGCACTGGAATACGATTTTGGTTGACGGATCTGTTTCAAACAGGCTGCTGAAAGAATGGATTACTGAATCGTATAACCTGGTAGCGAAGATCAGGAAATAGGATTGGCGAACTGTTGGTTATAGAGTTCCAATAGCTCTTCAAGTATTTTGCGGTCATTGCTCAGCCGGGGCACTTTGTGCTGACCGCCTAGCTTTCCTTTATGATGCAGCCATTCAATAAAAAAGCCCTTTGGCAGTGCATGCACAACGGGCATATGCAATGCAATATTTTTATGGCGTTTGGCCTCATAGTCACTATTAATGGACTTTAAAGAAGCATCCAGGATAGCGGTAAATGCTTCCAGGTCCCGGGGTTCTTTTTCAAACTCTATCAGCCATTCGTGGCCGCCATTGCCTTCTGTAGAAAAGTAAATGGGCGCAGCGGTATAATCATTTACTATTGCGCCTGTCTCTATGCAGGCCATGCTGATGGCTTTATCCGTATTGTCAATAATCACTTCTTCACCAAAAGCGTTGATAAAATGCCGGATCCTTCCCGAAACAATTATTTTAAAAGGATCTTTAGAGATGAACTGAACCGTATCTCCCAGCAAATAACGCCACAGTCCTCCGTTTGTACTAATGACCGGCGCATAATTTGCATACAGTTCCACATCTTTCAAGCCCAGCGTTTGCGGATCATCCGTTCCGTATTCACTAACCGGCATAAACTCCATAAAGATGCCATGGTCTGTAAATAAAAGCATTCCTTCGTCACCCGGAACCTGCTGTGCCCCAAAGAAGCCTTCACTGGCGTTATAGGTTTCAAGATAATTAATGTTCTTTCCGATAAGCCGCTGGAACTGCTCTTTATAAGGTGTAAAGGAAACGCCGCCATGCATGTACAGTTCCAGGCCCGGCCACACTTCAGCAATTGTTGCCCTGCCGGTCAGTTCTAAAATACGTTTTAGTAAGACAAGCGTCCAGGTAGGCACACCGCTGATAGAGGTAACATTTTCATTGATCGTTTGTGCTGCAATTTTTTCAAGCTTGGTTTCCCAGTCGTCCATTAAGGCAATGCTTAGCTCCGGTGTTCGCAGCCAATGGCCCCAAAACGGGCTGTTCTGTAAAAGAACTGCGCTTAAATCGCCAAACTGCACCGCTTCATTCACCGCATGAATATTGTGGCTGCCACCCAAAACCAGCCCTTTGCCCGTAAGCATCGTACTATCGGGGTTAAACTGGTAATACATGGTCAGTACATCCTTGGCCGCTTTGTAATGACAATCTTCAAGGCTTTCTTCGCTGATGGGAATGAACTTGCTCTTATCGCCGCTGGTACCGCTGCTTTTGGCAAACCAAACAATCGGAGAATTCCAGAGCAGGTTTTGCTCACCATTCATACAACGTTCAATGTAAGGCTTCAGGTCATTGTATTCATGAATGGGAACGGCCTTTTTAAAGTCGCGGATATTATAAAGCTTATTAAAACCATATTTTCTGCCGAATTCGGTGTACTGGGCAGAAGTAGCCAGATTTTGCAACACCTCCCGTTGTGTATCCAGCGGGTGGCTGCGCCAGCCATCTATGCGCCATTGACGCATACGGGCCAGGGATGATATTGCAGGGCTTAACAGCGGCACTTGTAACCTGCAATATACTTACAATGCAGGAAAAAAACAGGGCTGTTCCCAGATTTAAAGAAGGGCCGGATAGCGGGTCTCAGATAAAAGAAAACCGTTGCCGCCGGCCGGTAAAAATGATGAGGGTCAGCCCGGAAATACAAGCCGGGCAGCATTATACGGTCTTTCAGACAGATCTGCAGGCGTATATTTTATTCGGGGTGTAATAAAAATGCAATTAAATTTACAGGCATGAAAAAAACAGGCGTACTCTTTGCTTTTGCCATTATGCTTGCAAAATGCAGTTTGGCACAGGAAAACTTACTACAATATGTAAACCCGCTGATCGGGACAAAAAAAATGGGGCACACTTTTCCCGGGGCTACCGTGCCCTTTGGCGCTGTACAGCTAAGTCCGGATACGGACACACTGCCATATGAAATCAACGGCCGCTATAACCCGGATGTTTATAAATATTGTGCCGGCTATCAGTATGATGATCCGACCATTGTTGGCTTCAGCCATACACATTTCAGCGGTACAGGTCATTCTGACCTCGGCGATTTTTTAATTATGCCAACAACGGGTCAATTGCAGCTAAATCCCGGAACGGCCGATAAGCCTGAAACGGGCTACAGAAGCCGGTTCAGCCACAGCAATGAACAGGCGGAGCCTAATTATTACAAAGTGTTGCTGGATGATGATCATATTTTGGCAGAACTGACCACTACCACCCGTGTTGGCGTTCATCAGTATACCTTTCCAAAGTCTGACGAAGCACATATTATACTGGACCTGATGCATGGTATTTATAATTATGAAGATAAAAATGTCTGGACCTTTATCCGGGTAGAAAACGACACCCTCGTTACCGGGTACCGGCAAACGAACGGATGGGCCCGGACACGCACTGTTTATTTTGCCATGACCTTTTCGAAGCCCATAGCCTCCTACGGCTTTGCCAACTTTAAATCCTATCCTTATAAAGGCTTCTGGAAGCGGTTTGATCAGTCAAAAAATTTCCCGGAGATGGCCGGTGAGCAGATCCGGGCTCATTTTGACTTTAAGACCGGAGACCAGGAAAAAGTGCTGATCAAATTTGCCCTGTCTCCCGTAAGTACAAAGAACGCCCTGGAAAACCTGCATACAGAAACACCCGGCAATGATTTTGACGCCATAAAAAAGGAAGGGCAGCAAAAATGGAACGAAGAACTGGGCCGGGTTAAAATAGCTGCCCTGAACCGGGATGATATGGTCAGTTTTTATACAGCAATGTACCACGCCTTTTTAAGCCCGAGTGTGTATATGGACGGGAATGGTGAATACAAAGGCCTGGACCAGAACATACATAAGGCGGATGGATTTACCAATTACACCACGTTTTCCTTATGGGATACCTACCGTGCGCTTCATCCGTTCTTTAACCTCATCCAGACAAAACGGAATAATGATATGATCAAAAGCATGCTGGCGCACCAGCAGCAGAGCGTGCATAAAATGTTACCTGTATGGAGTCATTATGCCAATGAAAACTGGTGTATGAGCGGGTATCACAGCGTTCCCGTCATAGCAGATGCAATTGTAAAAGGAACAGCTGCCTTTGATGCAAACAAAGCGCTGGATGCCTGTATACAAACAGCCAGCGTACCGTATTATGATGGCCTGGGAACGTATATACAGCGGGGATATGTACCGGATGATGAGCGCCCCAACTCCGTATCCACCACCCTGGAGTATGCATTTGACGACTGGAGTATTGCCCAGGCAGCTCTGAAGCTGAAACGTATGGATGTATATGATGCTTTTATGAAACGTTCTCAAAACTGGAAGAATGTATATGATGCATCGATCGGCTTTATGCGTCCGCGCTTAAGCAATGGAAATTTCCGGGAGAACTTTGATGTGCTCTCCACTTTGGGGCAGGGCTTCATTGAAGGCAACGCCTGGAACTTTAGTTTGTTTGTGCCACAGGACCCTAAAGGGATGATTGCCGCTATGGGTGGCGAGGGCAAATTCCTCCCGCACCTGGATTCTTTATTTACCATGCATTTACCCGACAAGTTTTTTGAAGAAACAGAAGATATTACCCGTGATGGGATCATAGGAAATTATGTACATGGCAATGAGCCATCACACCACGTGGCGTACTTATATAACTTCACCAGCAAACCGTGGAAAACACAGGAGCGGGTGCGTATGATCCTGAAAATGCAGTATAAGCCTACGGTAGATGGCCTGGGCGGAAACGATGACTGCGGCCAGATGAGCGCCTGGTATATTTTCAGCACCCTGGGCTTCTATCCCTTTGCGCCCGGGTCAGATGAATACCAGCTGGGAAGCCCGTCCATAAAAAAAGCAGTGCTGCAGCTGGAAAATGGAAAAACATTTACCATAGAGGTTCAAAACCAGGGAGAAAAAAATGTATATGTTTCAAAAGTGTTGCTGAACGGACAGCCTGTTAAAGGAACGGTCATCAAACATGATGCTATTCTGAATGGCGGTGTACTGCAGTTTGTAATGTCTGCCAAACACCATTAACAGGGATCGGCAATGCTGTATCAAAAGAGGATTTATGCAATACAGGAAACTATTTTTATTAGTTCTTATAACCGGCTTTTTCCTGAATGGCCGTGCCCAGTCACTGCAAAAGATACCGGCGGGCTTTTGGGTAACCTGCGGCGATGATAAGGCAATGATTATTGATCCGGCCAACGTCCGGAACAATGCTTCAGGCATCGTATGGCAATGGGAAAACAGCGAGGCCAAAGACCTGCCCTCCATCTACCGGAAGCTGCTAAAGCCATTAGATGATTGTAAACCGGTGGATAATGGTACAAAGCTGTTGCTGACCTCCTCCGGCGGGGCAACCCTGTTAGTAGCGGTTGCAACGAAGCAGGTGCTTTTTTATGCCCGGACCCCGATGGCACATTCCGCAGCACTCTTGCCGGGCGGGTATATTGCAGTAGCCAATTCTACACATCCGGAAGGGAACAGTATAGAAATATACCATATAGACCATTCGGAAAAAGTGATCTGTAAAGATACCCTGTATTCAGGCCACGGAGTTGTTTGGAATGAAAAAAGAAAGCTGCTGTACGTGCTGGGCTTTGATGAGCTGCGGGCGTATACCTTCAACCCGAAGGCTAAAGGAAAAGAACTGGTAAAAACGGCACATTGGAAACTACCCGCATCGGGAGGGCATGATCTTTCCGTTGTTGATGAGGACCAGTTATTGGTTTCGGCCCATGGCCATGTATGGCTTTTTATGATCCCGCCGGCGCAGTTTACACCCTTTGAGCAGCTTGCAGAATTACGGGATGTGAAGTCGGTGAATTATAACGGAACCACAAAGCAGCTGGTTTATACAAAGGCAGAAGAGAGCTGGTGGACCTTTAATATCTATTCCCGGAATCCGGATCAGCAGTTGCATATACCTGGTACCCGTCTGTATAAGGTTAGAGTAGCTGGCTGGGGTAAATGATTCAGCTACAGCCGGCAGCCGTAAAAATAACAGCAGGGGGAACAAAAACCGCCGGTTTCTTTGGTTGTAATACTATACCCGTGGAAATTCCGGGTGCTTATACCGGCAGCACGGTTACCTCAATTCCTTTTGCTTTTAATTCGGTAACAATATGCGGAGATACGTCGCCGTCTGTGATGATCTGCTCTATACCATCCAGGTCGCATATTTTTCCAAAAGCTCTTTTCCCAAACTTGCTGGAGTCTGCCAGAATAATGGTTTTGCGGGCAGCAGCAATCATTTTGCGGTTAAGCTGTGCTTCCAGTATGTTAGAAGTGGTTAAGCCAAACTCCAGGTCAATACCATCTACACCCAAAAACAATTTACTACAGGAAAAGTCCTCCAGTATTTTTTCTGCATAGGTCCCCGTTACAGAAGAAGAGGTCTTTCGCATAATGCCGCCCAGCTGTACCACTTCTATGCCCGGGTGATGGGCTATTTCAATGGCAACGTTCAGCGCGCTTGTCAGCACGGTTACGTTTCCTTTCGGTTGTATGTTTTTCGCAAGATAAAAAACCGTTGTCCCTGAAGCAATCAGGATACTATCGTTGGGTTCTATTAATCCCGCCCCATATTGGCCGATTTTTTCTTTTTCTGCCGATTTTATACCCACCTTTTCAATAACCGGGCGATCCCCAATGTAGGGATTGGTTAAGGTGGCCCCTCCGTGCGTCCTGAACAACTGGTTTTTATCTTCCAGGAACTGCAGATCCTTGCGGATCGTTACGGAGGAAACATCCAGTTCCTGGCAAAGATCCAGTACCTGTACGCTTCCTTTCTGCTTAAGCGCTTCTAATATATGCTGATGACGTTCAATGAGTGTGCTCATAGATCAAAAATAGTCATTATCTGTTCAAAATAAGGATACAAAAAAGCTGCGGTTTATTATGAAATATTTATTAAATGTTTCGTTTTTTAATTTTTTTTGTTATTATTGCTTTCAGATTGTTTTGCTTTTGATCGAAATCAACAGTTAAAGACCTCATACTTAAATAGAAACAATACAAAACTAAAAAGAAAGCGATGTGGCAGTGGGCGGGAGAAGGCGGGTATAAGCAGGTGTACCATCAAAAGCCAACAGGTCCGCAATGAATTTAGAAAAATCAGCATCCTTACGGACTGACTATTTGAATAAGCGCAGTAACGAAATGAGCAAAGAACTATTTAACAGGGAGCATTTAGTACAGGCCGCAACAAAACCAGGAAAGTTGTGGGATGTGGTAGTAATCGGTGGTGGTGCGTCTGGTTTGGGCATTGCGCTGGAGGCAGCAACCCGCGGATACCAGACCTTGCTGGTAGAGCAGCATGATTTTGCAAAAGGAACCTCCAGCCGTAGTACGAAGCTGGTGCATGGCGGTGTGCGCTACCTGGCCCAGGGAAATGTTGCGTTGGTGCGTGAAGCAAGTATTGAACGCGGACGGTTACAAAAGAATGCACCGCACCTGGTAAAGAATCAAACGTTCATTATTCCCATTTATTCATTCTGGGATTGTATTAAATATACGATCGGGCTGAAGCTTTATGACTGGATCGCCGGGCGGCTCTCATTAGGGGCTTCCGTTTTTATTTCCAAAAAGAAAGCAATTGAAGCATTACCGGATATTGAGCAGAAAGGCCTGGTAGGTGGTGTACAGTATCACGACGGGCAGTTTGACGATTCAAGGCTTGCATTAAACCTTGCACAAACAATCATTGAGCAGGGAGGAATAGCGCTGAACTATATAAAGGTTACGGGCCTGATAAAAAATGAACAGGGACAGCCATCGGGCATTATTGCAGAAGATCAGGAACTGGCAACCTCCTACAGGATACATGCAAAGGCGGTTGTAAACGCTACCGGGGTTTTTGTTGATGATATCTTGAAGATGGACAATCCGGCGGCGCCTAAAAGTGTGGTTGCCAGCCAGGGCATTCATCAGGTGTTGAATAAGGAATTCTTTACTTCTTCGCATGCGTTAATGATCCCAGAAACCAGTGATGGCCGTGTACTGTTTGCTGTACCCTGGCATAGCGAGGTAGTAGTAGGTACAACGGATACACCGGT
>DASVMC010000125.1:0-5972 GCA_036384555.1 Niabella sp.
GTCCCCAGAAATAACCGGCTTTTGAGATGGGTTTGGTAAAGAACAGCGGGTATACGTTGTACTGATAGTCCTTTTGAATGGCTGTGCCGGTAATTGAAATAAGAATAATACAAACCAGCATGCTGAAGATATTGCCACCGGCACCAATAAGCACACCGGCTACAGCTGCAGCGGAATTAATGATCCCGTTGCTGTCTGATTTTGCAGTGGCGAAAAAACCTCCGGCTGCCAGTCCTATCAGCAGGGTCAGCAGGAAAAGGATCCCAAAATAAATATAGGTGGCCGGTTTCCTGAAGCCCGTCTTTAATTCAAAAGAGCAGATTGCTTTATACATGCTGGGCCTGATTGGTAGCGATGGTTGAAAAATAAACGTCTTCCAGTCCGGCTGTTACCGGGTCAAAATCCTGTCCCGGCCGGTCATCCGACAATACATGAATGATCAGCTTGCCTTCAGAAATATACTGGGAAATCACCTTGAACTCTTCCATGTATTGTTTGAACGCCGTTTTATCAATTACTTTTTGCCATATCCGCCCCTGGAATGCAGCTACTGTTTTTGCAGGGGTGCCCTCCAGCAAAACGCGTCCTTTGTTCATCACCACCATTTTGTTGCAGAGTGTCCTTACATCCTCTACGATATGGGTGGAAAGGATAACGATCACCTGCTCGCCGATCTCGCTCAGGATGTTATAGAACCGGTTGCGCTCCATGGGATCCAGCCCGGCAGTAGGCTCATCAACAATCACCAGCCGGGGATTGCCGAGGAGCGCCTGTGCAATTCCGAAGCGCTGGCGCATACCTCCTGAATAATCGCTAAGGTTTCGTTTGCGGCTTTCATACAAATTTGTCTGCTGTAATAAAGCGTCTACCACCTCCTTCCGTTCAGCCTTGTTTGTAATACCTTTTAATACGGCAAAGTGGTGCAGCAGCTCAAGTGCTGTTACACGGGGATAAAACCCAAAATCCTGCGGGAGGTAGCCCAACACCTTTCTTAAGGCGGCTTTTTCGTTCAGCACATCAATATCCCCTAAGTAAATACTGCCGCTGTCCGGATCCTGTAACGTTGCAATCGTACGCATAAGCGTGCTCTTTCCTGCCCCGTTGGGCCCCAGCAACCCAAACATGCCTTTGTCAATGGTAAGATCAATATTTTCAAGGGCTTTTACTGTGCCTTTGTAGGTCTTATTTAAATTGTGGATCTGCAACTGCATCGATTGATGATTTTTAGCCTTCCTGTAAAATAATTGAAAAAAATGAAAGCACCTTAAGATTTTATTTTATAAAAACAGGGGTACCTTTGTAAAAAATTACGATGGCAGAATATTCATTGGGTGAAGCGTTGAATGAGTTCTTAAATAAGAGCCGGATGAAGGGCGACATCCAGGCTTTACGCATTGATGCCATTTGGGAAGAAATTATGGGCAAAACGATTGCCCGGTATACAGATAAATTACAGATCATCGGAGAAAAACTGATCATTTCCACTACTGTTGCTCCTTTAAAGAACGAGCTGCTCTATCAGCGCGATAAAATCATCCGTCGGGTGAATGAGGCTTTGGGACAAAAAGTGATCAAAGAAGTGATCATTAAATAACGGATCATCAGTCATCAGTGTTGAGAGATCAGATAGTCATATTCAGCATTAATAGTCTGGGTTATCAACAAGAATGGTCTGATGCGGAAATGAGCTTCAGACATTGAATCTTCCTCCGGCAGCAGCTTATATCCGTACTCGGGGATCAAATACCCCGTACAGGATATCAGCAACGATATTCATGAACACAAAAAAGGCAGCAGAAATTAATACAGAGCCCATTACTACCGGGTAATCCAGTTTATCAAGCGCATCTACGGTAACCTTGCCGATCCCCTGCCATCCGAAAATATATTCTACAAAGAAAGCTCCGGCCAGCAGCTCTGCAAACCAGCCGGTAACGGCAGTGATAACAGGATTGAGCGCGTTTTTTAAGGCATGCTTCCAGATGACGGTTTTCCGTTTCAGACCTTTTGCGTAGGCTGTCCGGATATAATCCTGATCCAGCACATCCAGCATAGCACTTCTGGTAAGCTGGGTAATGATCGCCAGGGGGCGGATCCCCAGCGTTATAGCCGGCAGGATCAGGTTCCTGAGCGCCAGCGTCCGGTGCCCTGTTATTCCATCAATGTCAAACCAGTTCCCGGTAATATGCAGACCAGTGTATTTAGTCAGGACAAATCCAAAAACATACGCAATGATAATGCCCATAAAAAAAGAAGGAGCAGAAATCCCCACGATGCTTGAAAAGATAGCTGTAGTATCCAGCCAGGAATTTTGCCGTACCGCAGCTACCACTCCCAGGGGAATGCCCGCAGCAACTGCAAATGCCATTGCCGCAATTGCCAGCAGTATGGTTCCGGGTAATGCTTCCATCAGGATACTTCCCACATCGCGCTTTGTCTGATAGGAACGGCGCAGATAAGGTATTTTGAACGCCAGCTTTTTTTCACCACCCAAAAAGATACCCTTCAGCCCCTTGGATGCGATCTCTTCCTTGCTGTGTAAGGCAACAGGAGAAACATCGTTCAGGTATAACAGGAACTGTTTCCATTTAGGCTGATCCAGGTATAACTCTTTCCGGATATTTTCCTGTGTTTTCTGATCACCTGTCTGGCCCATTATAAGACGCGACGGATCTCCAAAGCCCTGGAATAAAAAGAATACCAGCATGACCACGCCGGCCATGACCAGGATACTGTATCCCATCTTTTTTAAGATATACTGAATCATTATTTTACTGAGCTGGAATCGGCTGAAATGAGCTCCTGGTGTGCCGGAGGCGGAACTACCGGCAAAGCTTTCAATACTGCTATTGCTGCATCCATTTTTTTATAACTCCATTTGCCGGCAATGATTCCTTTTTTTAACAGGTATAAAGTTGGGTTGGTGCGCGCTGCCATACGGATCATCACCCGGTCTCCGGGCAACACTTCAAGTCCTTTAAAATCAGTTGCCGCAATTTCCTGTTTCACTACGGGTGCCAGGCTGCTGATTATGTATAAAGGTACTTTCTTTTCCCGGGTCCAGTGATAAACGGGCTCAAAAGCCTGCTGCCATTTATCCAAAGGCGTTGAAGTATCTTCATGAAACAGCAGCAGCACATAATCATTATTCAGAATGTCTGGCGTAACATTCTGGCCCGCACTGTTCTGAAAGTCAAAACCCCTGATCTCCGGAATGTTGTTTGTTCCTTTTTTGAGGATCTTATCATAACGATCAATAAATTTATAAGTGCTGTCATTAAAATCGTCCGGGAAATGATCGGCGTTAAATTCTATTTTTTTGCCGGCTTTTTCATATACGAAAGTGATCTCTGTACTGTCGGGGATGCTGTTAGCCGGTACTTTGATTTTTTCAGGAATAGAATTTCCTGTTTTAAAGGGAAGACAATCCAGCACGGGAAGATAGTGCAGGGGGTACCATTGAATGCCCAGGGAAAGCAATGCCAGCACCAGTAATACCAGGTTGGTGACGCCTTTTGAAAAGAGCGGACCGATATATTGCCGGTTAAAGAACAGGAACAGGATAAGGATCAGTAATACCAGATCTTTGGCAAAGGACGTTCCTGAGCTGATCGGGATGCAGTCCCCAAAACAGCCGCAGTTGCTGAACTTGCCGGATAAATAGGCGTACCCGGTAAGAAAGGTAAAAAACACGATCAGCAAGAGCAAAAGCCAGCTAATGAGCTTTTTTTTCCATCCCAGCAGCAGCGCTATACCAGCAATGATCTCAAACGCGATCATTAGTACAGCCAGCGTCAACGTTATACCGTTCAGGGCGCTCAACTTCCACAGGTCAAAAAACTCCTGCATCTTGTAGCTGAGTCCAATGGGATCATTCGCCTTGATCAGGCCCGAAAAAATAAATAATACACCAACAATAAACCTGCAAATGGTTACCAAAGCCTTCATGCTCTTCCGGTTTTAGGATTGTACTGCGCCCTGCAAAATCAATGCAAAAACTGCGTAGTTAATGATATCGTTATAATTTGCGTCAATTCCTTCACTAATCAATGTTTTCTGATCATTCCCCAGTATCTGACGAATGCGTTGCAGCTTCATCAGGATCAGGTCCACAAAACTTTCCTGGCTCATACTGCGCCAGGCTTCACCATAATCATGATTTTTATTTTCCATCAGTTCCCTGGCAATGGTAATATAATGATCATACTGCTTTACCACTTCCTCTTCTTTCAGCTCTTCCGGGGCCTCTTTTGGCAGTTCCAGCTGTATCAGCCCGATCACTGCATAATTGATGATGCCCTTAAACTCTCCGGCAATGTCATCTGCCACCTTTTGTTGTTTTTGCTCCTGTATAGTACGGATACGTTGCGCTTTAATATAAATCTGGTCTACAATAGATATGGTCCTGAGCACTCTCCACGCGGTGCCGTAATCTTTATTTTTTTTCAGAAATATATCCTTGCATTCATTAATGACCGTGTCGTATTGCCTGCTTGTCTTATTCATAATCTTTATTACTAACTATTGTATACCGGAGAAAGTGTTTAAAAGGGTCCCTTTCTGTTTTAAACCCCGACAACATGTTATCTTTATGCCCAAAAATAACAAACAAATCCTGATGTTTACCCTTAATTGCCGGGGAAAGTTCATTTCACTACAAAAGCCTCTTGTGATGGGCATTCTGAACATCACCTCCGATTCCTTTTTTACGGGGAGCCGTCATACGACCCATACAGGCCTGTTAAAGAAGGCAGAAGAGATGCTGCAATCCGGGGCAACGGTACTGGATATCGGGGGTCAAAGCACCCGTCCGGGCAGTCAGTTACTGTCTGCAGATGAAGAAGCCCGTGCCGCTGTTCCGGCTATAGCATTATTACATCATCATTTTCCTGAAGCGATCCTTTCAATAGACACCTTTTATGGCAAAGTGGCCACAGAAGCGGTCGCAGCGGGCGCTGCGCTTATCAATGATATCAGCGCAGGGTCGCTGGATGCCCATATGCTGCCCGCTGTTGCTGCATTACAGGTTCCCTATGTGCTGATGCACATGCAGGGAACTCCTCAAAGCATGCAAACCAATCCCCATTATGAAAATGTAACGCTGGATGTTCTGGATTTTTTCATCCAAAAGACAGCTGCCCTGAAAGCACTTGGTATCAATGATCTTATTATTGATCCCGGGTTTGGTTTTGGGAAAACGAACCGGCATAATTTCACCTTAATTAAAAACCTGCAGGTATTCTCAATACTTGGATATCCTGTTCTTTTAGGTGTAAGCCGTAAGGGAACTATTTATAAAACCCTGGGGGTAACAGCAGATGAAGCGCTGAACGGCACTACTGTTTTAAATACGATCGGCCTCCTGAACGGAGCATGCGTATTACGGGTGCACGACGTAAAAGAAGCCACAGAGGTGATCCGGCTTTATGAGCGATATCAAAATAGTTAAGAAAATGCGCCGGCTGCATTCAGTTGCTGTTCCAGGTGCGTTAGTGGCATTGCACCACTTTGCCGCCAGAGTACTTTACCGCTCTTAAATAAGATAAAAGTAGGCACGCTTTGAACCTGGTAAGCAGCAGCTGCCTGCGGGCTCTGGTCAATGTCTATTTTTATAATAGAAAGCTGATCCCCCACTTTTGTTTTTAAATCATGCAGCACCGGGGCCATCATCTTACAGGGCCCGCACCAGGTAGCCGTAAAGTCCACCAGAACAGGCTTATCGCCATTAATCAAAGATTGAAATGTTTCTGCCATTTTACACCTTTTATTTCTGTAAATATAATTAACAACCGGGCCTTTAGCAAGCCCTCCGTTACATTTACAGAAGTAGTCACAAAAAGGTTGCCATTTCCGGTAGTTTTCCTGTAAGTTTTGAAAGGATCGCTATTGGGAGCTTTATTTGCGCTTATGCCGTTCACCCTGCCGTTTTTTCATCAAAGATGTTCTGCTGACAGCATGGCCTTAAAAACCGG
>DASVMC010000126.1:0-2518 GCA_036384555.1 Niabella sp.
AACAATTCTACGATTATAAAAACAGTTTAGGGCAACGCACTATTGTTGGCCTCTTAAAAGACCGGACAGGAAGACTGTGGCTGAGTACGGATGCCGGGCTGATCCGGTTTGATCCGGTTAAGAAAAGTTTTAACACCTACACTACTGCTGACGGCCTGGCTGGTAAGGAATTCAATTATAATTCATTCTTAATGGACAGCAGAGGCGAATTTTTCTTTGGCGGATATCATGGTATTACTCATTTCTTCCCGGAGGAGATTGAAGGTAATAATTACCGTTCGCCGCTTGTTTTTACAGGATTGTTACTTAATAATAATGAGGTTTCGATTAATGAAAAAGACGGGCTGTTAAAAAGCAATATCAGCCAAACCGGAACCATCACCTTTAAACATGACCAGAACCTCTTTTCGATCAACTTTGCGCTGCTGAATTATATTAAAAGTAATAAAAACCGGTATTTAATTAAATTATCGGGTTTTGACGATGACTGGAAACAAACGCGGAACCCTTCGGCAACCTATACAAACCTCTCTCCGGGAACCTATCTTTTACAGGTAAAAGGCGCCAATAATGATGGTGTATGGACCGGCCCCATTGCTATACAGTTAAAGGTGTTGCCCTCCATTTGGCGCAGCAAAACCGCATACCTTATTTATTTGCTGCTGGTTGCCGGCATAGTTTTACTGATCGTACGCTACTTTTTTATGAGGGCATTATTGAAAAAAGAAGATGAACTGCATCAGAATAAGCTAAATTTCTTTACAAATGTTTCTCATGAAATACGTACCCACCTGACGCTGATTATGGCGCCGATTGAGAAGCTGCTGGAAATCAATAAAGCGAACGAGTTCACCCGGCACCAGCTAAAAGAAGTAAAAAACAATTCAAACCGGCTGCTGTCTCTTGTAAGTGAATTAATGGATTTTAGAAAAGCAGAAGCCAGTCATCTCCATTTGCAGGTAAAAGAGCAGAACCTGGTTACTTTTCTGCACGAAATATATAACAGCTTCAGAGAATTGTCGCTGGCTAAAAACATACACGTTTCCTTTATTAATAATACCGGCGCAATACCACTGTACTTTGACGAGACCCAACTGGAAAAAGTTTTCTTTAACTTACTGGCCAATGCGTTTAAGTTCACACCTGAAGGCGGTCAGATACAGGTAAGCATTATAACACATGCCGCTTTTACTGAAATTACCATTGCAGACTCCGGCAGGGGAATTGCGGCAAAATACTTAAACAAGCTCTTTACCAATTATTACCAGGTAGCAGATCATGGCATGCAGAATACGGGGTATGGATTAGGGCTGGCGCTCTCAAAGAAAATCACAGAACTGCATCATGGCAGCATACGGGTAGAAAGCACTCCTGCAACCGGTACCACTGACGGACATACCTGTTTTTTTGTAACCCTGCTGAATGGAAGCAGCCATTTTAACGGAGATCCTAATGTTACCCTTATTTCAGAACAGGATGCCCAACAGGCTGCGGAAGAGCTGAAGACCCTTTCCGAACAGGAATTAGCTGCCGCTGCTCCCCCGGCAGGTAACAGGCAATATACGCTCCTTATTATAGAAGATAACCCGGACCTGCGGATCCTTATAAAGCAACATCTTGAGGACGGCTATTATATACACGAAGCCCCGGATGGACAGCAGGGATGGGAAACAGCTGTTGAATTGATCCCTGACCTGATCATCAGCGATATTATGATGCCGGGAATAGATGGGCTGCAGTTGTGTAACCGGTTGAAGACCGATGAACGAACCAGCCATATCCCCGTTATATTGCTTACTGCGAAAAGCACGCAAACCGATCATGTAAAAGGGCTGGAAAACGGAGCGGACGTTTATATTACCAAACCGTTCACTACGCGCATACTGGAATTGAATGTACGCAATCTCCTTGAGGTCCGCAAAAAACTGCAACAGAAAACAATAAGAGAATTCGCTTTATTGCCGGCACATTCCGGAACGGGCGGCCAGGACGGTACAGGGAATAAGCTTGACAACGATTTTTTACTGAAAGTTATTGAAACGATTGACGCTCATTTAGAAGATCCTGAGTTTGGTGTGGAAAAACTGGCACGGAAAGCAGCTATGAGTCCGCCGGTACTTTATAAAAAGCTAAGGGCGCTTACCAACATGTCTGTAAACGAATTCATCAAAACAAGACGCTTTAAGAAAGCAGCGGCACTGATACTGCAAAAAGAAATGACCATTAATGAAATCTCTTATGCGGTAGGCTATGAAGACCGTAAATATTTCAGCAGGGAATTTAAAAAGCATTTTGGAGTAGCACCAAGTGATTTCACTGCGGACCTGTTTAATGCAAAGGACCGGGATCCGGAGAAGACGAAGGATATTACTGCATCTCATTTATAACCATACATTCATTCCGGTTAGTCCGACGGCTCCAATTAAAATTTGCGGGCATCATCAGTCCCCGCAAAACAGGAGCAGTAGGCAAGCCCCATCTTCTGTTTCTGTAATAAGGCAATCACTAATCTTCAGCA
>DASVMC010000127.1:0-5179 GCA_036384555.1 Niabella sp.
GTGGAAAAATCAACCGCTTCGCCGGATGCCGGAGTAATGGCAGCACTTTCAGAAACAGCAATCTGTGGTTTTATAGCCGTCAGATCCATTGTGGGCGGCACTGTAACCGTTACCACCGAGCTATCTACGCTGCGCGTGATCACTGTTTTGCCGATCTGTCCGTCAATAGTATAAAACAGGATGGCCCGTTCCGGGCTTTTATATCCCTTCAATACATCTTTCTGGCAGGCCATTGTTAACAGGCAAATAAGTACCCCGGATAAAATTTTTTTCATTGGCAAGATTTTTCGCATAAACGTCTTTTTACCTGTCATTCAAACACACCAGTGCTTTCTTTGCAGGTATTTTAGTTCTTTCTTTTTAAAGACACTTTACCAGGCCAAAACCTCTATTTTAACCCGGATAATACATAATTCCGGCCTCCGGAATAGAGGTAAGGGCCTTATTATTGTACTTTATAGATTACACGGTAAATCATTGAATACACGCATATGAATAAAATACTTATCGCAATTGGTTTATACCTGATAACAGTTACACCGGTTTCCGCTCAAAAAAAGCCGGCTCCTTTTGTAAATGGCGACCGGGTGGTATTTGCGGGCAACAGCATTACAGAGCACGGTTTTTATGAAGCCTATATCTGGCTGTACTACATCACCCATTTCCCCGAGAGAAAAATTACGGTTTATAACGGCGGCATCGGGGGTGACGTGGCAAGGCAGATCTATATACGGATGGACAGTGACCTGCTGGCCAAAAAGCCAACGGTATTGTCGATCAGCTTTGGCATGAATGACAGCCGTTATTTTGAATACTGGATGCACAAGGATAAGGCAGATAGTGTACGTAAAGATGCTATTGATACTTCTTTTAAGTGGTTCGAAAAGATCCGCGATAAGGCCAATGCTTATCCCAATATTAAAAAAATCATGATGACCTCTTCTCCTTATGATGAAACGGTGAAGAATGGCAAAGATCCGTTCTGGGGCAAATTCAAAACAATGGAAGGAATTGTTGCGTTTCAGAAAGAAGGGGCCATAAAGAACAACTGGGCGTACGTAGATCTGTTTTACCCTATGACCGAACTAAATAAAAAAGGACAGCAGACAGATACGGCTTTTACCTTAACAGGTCCGGACCGGATACACCCGGGCAATGCCGGGCATTTTGTAATGGCTTATTTATTCCTGAAAGCCCAGGGGCTGGCCGGAAAACGCGTTGCGGATGTAGTGATTGATGCAAGCCGCAAAAAAATAATTCGTGCAGAGAACGCTGTCATCAGTTCAGTTAATAAAAATGCAACCGGTATTTCATTCAATTACCTGGCAAGATCACTGCCTTTCCCGATGGATTCCGTTTCCAGGGTTTGGGAGAACCCTCAAAAACAGTCTGACGCCTTAAAGTCCATTCCATTCATAAAAGAGTTTAACCAGGAATTGCTAGCTGTAAAAGGATTGGTGGCATCAAAAAATTATCTATTAAAAATGGACGGCAATACCATCAGCACTTTTACAGGCGCGGAACTGAACAACGGTATTAACCTTGCTTTACTGGGTAATACACCTCAATACCAGCAGGCAAAGCAAATTGCGGAGCTCCAATTAAAACGCAAAGAGCTGGAAGATAAGGTCCGTGCCTATTACTGGGTAAATTATGATTATCTCTATGACAGGGGGTGGTTTTTGCAGGATTCCCCTGCTATTACGGATTCGGTGGTTGCAAAAGCAAAGACCGACTGGGCCATTGCCAGCAAAAAGGATAACTACCTGGCCATGCGTGATAAAAATGCGCGTATAGCTACAATAAAAGAAATGAACGATATGGCCGACAAAATGTATGCACTGGCCAAACCGGTAGCACATACCATCACCATTGAAGCCGCACACTAAGAAAAAAGGATTTAATGAAGTTCCGATATACGCTCGCCCTCTTTGCGCTGCTGGCTGCCCATGCAGCTAAAGCAACTATAAAATTGCCGGTCCTGTTCCAGAACAATATGGTATTACAAAGGGATAAGCCCTGCAATATATGGGGTACGGCGGATAAGGGAGAAACCGTTACCCTCCTTTTCAATAATGCCACGTACCACACCACCGCGGTAAATGGAAAATGGAAGATCACCTTGCCGCCTCAATCGGCCGGAGGGCCTTACCAGCTCCTTATTAAGGGAAATAATACCATCACATTAGAGAATGTATTGTTCGGGGATGTGTGGATCTGCGGCGGTCAAAGCAATATGCAGTTCAGCGTACGGGAAGCAAAACCACAACCCGACAGTTCTGCCTGCAACAATCCGAATATCCGTTTATTCACAGCAGGTACAGGTACTGATTTTGTACCACAGGATACCTTGAAAGATGGCTCCTGGAAAACAGCCACCCCAAACGAAGTAAAGGCTTTCACCGCTGTTGGTTTTTTCTTTGGCAGCTACCTGCAACAGCATTTAAACATCCCGATCGGGCTGATAAGCGATAACCTGGGCGCAACAGCTATTGAGGAATGGATGAGTAATGAGGCGATCCACCAATTTCCGCAGTTCAATACCTTTTACAACCAATACCTTGCTCCCGGTAAAAGCATGAAACAGATAACGGATGATTTTGAAAAGATCAAACCTGCCTGGAACAAAAATTATTACCTGAAAGATGATCCGGGGCTTACACAGCAATGGTACCGGCCGGAAACAGCTACCAGCGACTGGAAGCCGATGAACCAGCCATCCCATTGGGAGGATAATGAACTGAAAGACTATGACGGATCTGTTTGGTTCCGGAAACGTTACGATTCTTTTCCTAAGGATCTCCTCGGGCAAGCGAATATCAGCCTGGGGCAGGTGGATGATTATAACAGCTGCTGGGTAAACGGCGTAAAAGTTGGCGAGGGTTATGGCAACATGAATCTGTATACCTATAAAATCCCCGACAGCATTATCCGGTCAGAAAATAATACCGTAGTAGTCCGCGTGTTTGATGCAGGCGGCAAAGGCGGTATGTATAATATGTTCTGGAGCCCTTTCTGGGCGGGTGAATGGATGTACAAAAAGGGCGTACAGATAGATGCTGCTAAATTTAAAAGACCCCTATTTGCAAATGCCTATATTTTTGGTACCCCATCCATCCTATATAACGCCAATATTGCTCCCATAACCCGGTTAAGCATTAAAGGATTTATCTGGTACCAGGGCGAAGCCAATACCGGTCGGGCAGAAGAATATCAACATCTGCTGCCGGCAATGATCACAGATTGGCGCAAACACTTTAACCAGGGCGATCTGCCCTTTTTAATCGTACAGCTGCCCAACCTGGGAAAAGAACCCGAACAGCCCGAGAGCAACGAGTGGGCAGAGCTAAGGGAAGCACAGGCCGCCGCATTATCCTTACCCAACACGGGTATGGCGGTAACAGTTGATGTGGGGGAAGCAGCTAATTTACATCCGCATAATAAACTGGCGGTTGGCAACCGGCTCGGTATGACGGCCTTAAACCTTGTATATGGTGTGGACAGTATTGCAGTAAGTCCGCAGTATAAAAGCATGCGGGTTATCGGGGACAGCATTTTAATTACTTTTGACCAGGCTATTTCTTCCAAAGATAAATACGGCTATATCCGGGGATTTGCCATTTGTGGCAGCGACTCTATTTTTCATTGGGCAAAAGCCGCGGTTAAAAACCGGAATACGGTGGTAGTTTACAGTACAGCAGTATCATCCCCTGTTGCTGTAAGGTATTTATGGAGCGGAGAACCCGGCGCCGTTGATCTTTATAACAAGAACGGGTTACCGGTTGCGCCGTTCCGAACGGATACTTTCCCACTGACCACTGCCGGGAAAAAATTCTCTTATACGGAATAAAAAGATCTGGTGGTCAGTGATCAGTTATCAGAGCGCAGTTATATAATTTACTTACTGTTCCCGGCCAACATTTATGCTAAACCGCTATCAAATATATCTTTGTACGTTTATCGTGAAATTCATTCGCTTTCCGGTCAGTGCAGACACTGACCGTGGCGACAGAGGTATCAGTAATCAGTTGTTCGTATAGTTGATTTTAAAAAAATCAAATGCAGCAGGCGCTGTTCCCTGTTGTAGCAGCCCCGGCCTCGGGCTGCGATCCCATTGCGATAAAAAACCGGCATTCAGATAGCTTTCACCGGTAGTAAGCTCCTTCCATTCATCATCAGCAGTACCCCAGTAAAACTGAAGCTGATCGCCTTGCCTGGCAGCGATCTTCAAATAAACCGTCGCCGCTTTTACAGCGATTTCATTCAGTACTTTCTTTACGCTATCTTTTACATACCACACCTGCACGGAATCATTTTGAACGCCGATACCAACAGCCTGGCTGGCATCTCCATAAACCACCAGCCCTTTCAAAGAAGCATTATAATTCTTTACAGCCGTGGTAATTTCATAATTAGCGGAGTAGGGCCGGGTGGTCAATGCAGTTCCGGTCT
The DNA here is from genome assembly GCA_036384555.1 of Niabella sp. Taxonomy (GTDB): domain Bacteria; phylum Bacteroidota; class Bacteroidia; order Chitinophagales; family Chitinophagaceae; genus Niabella. Next base: position 4,453 of record DASVMC010000127.1, read on the forward strand.
TATTATTCGCCGTGGTTTTGCCCGATAAATACAACAAGCCATTCTCCATCTTTATACCCGGTTGCGTATGCCGGAAGTCCCACTGCCAGGAATCACCTAATTGATTGGCCGAAAATTCATCTTCAAACCCGGCCGGCTTTTCACCACTCACCGGCTTTAACAACGGCCAGCCTGTATATTCGTTCCAACCCAGCCTTGCCAGCATTCCCTGCCGGCCGGTATACACATCATTTGTTTTATCATAAGCATGGTATAAATAAAAATCTTCTCCTTTTGCCGTGGTAACAATGGTTCCATGACCGGTACATTTCCAGGTATCATACCCGGTAAGCACCGGGTTTTTATCATATTTTACATAGGGGCCTTTCAGTGATGCAGAACGGGCAACGTTTACATGATAGCTGCAACTGCGTCCGCAACAGCCCCCGGCAGAATAAAATAAATAGTAATAATTATTCCGCTTAACAATGCACTGTCCTTCCATTCCCATGCGCTCCTCATCGCGCAGCAGCATAAAAGGTTTGCCAACCGTCCTCAATCCGTCATCCGTTAGTTGATAGCCCAATAATTCGATGGGGCGTTTATCCAGTCCGTATGCTTTAAAGGTAATGTATAACTTACCTTCGCTTTCGATAACAAAGGCATCAATCGCTTCTTTGCCAAACGCAACTACAATGCCCTGATCTTTAAAACCTTTTTCAGGATCTTTTGAGGTGGCTACTCCGAT
>DASVMC010000128.1:0-3287 GCA_036384555.1 Niabella sp.
CCACGCTCACAATGAATATCAAATTACAGCCCGATAAAAAGAGCGGTTACTTTGGTAAAGCAACGGCAGGTATCGGGACTGATCATCGGTATGAAGGCGATCTTTCATTACAGGGCTACAACAACACCTCCAAGCTGGGGATCGTAGGGAATATCAATAATATCAACAAATCCATCGACAATGTGCAATCGGCGCTTCAGAATAATACCTTCCGGTCCTATAACAGGCGCAACTACGGAGCACCCGACCTGAGCAGTTCCGGTGTAAACACGGTCCATTATTTCGGAGCCACTTTCCAGCACAATTTTAACCCAACCACCAATACGCGGTTTGATAATTCCATTAACGGCACCTACGACTGGCGGCAGACCAATAATGACCTGATCACAGATGGCATCAATGTGCAAAATCTGGAGGACAAAAACCAAGTGAGCTACAAACTGACAACAACTTCCCATAACACCAGTAATTCCAGCGGGATTTATCAATCTGCCAATGCAACTTATCAAAACCGGAAAAGGGCAAAGTCTTTCAGCCTGAATACGGCTTATAACTGGAATGATGTCAACAGCGCTTCACAAGGCAATTCAACTACATACCGGAATGATACGTTGCTGGCCAGCAAAGGCGCCAATAGCTCGGAAGCTCATTCCAGGTCGAATAACCTGAACCTGAGCGGGTATTTTAACAATAATGATTACGACGAAGGCATTAATAAAAAAAGCTTCTCCACCAGCTATTCTTTATTGTATAACAGTTCTGAAAGCGATAGCAGGCGCACCAGCGATTATGAATCATTTGTTGACAGTCTTTATACCCAAAAATACGACCGCAGGTATCATAATGAAAATTCCAATCTGACCGCTAATATAGGGTTGAACTATAACGGGCTTCGTTCATTATTGTTTGGCAACTATAATTTCTGGAATATCAATATCGGGCTCAGGGATAATGTTACCGTCAACAAGTCGGACCTGCAGGCCAATGTTCAGGAACTGGACACACTGACAAATACATATAAAGTTAATGAGCAACTCACCAACACCAACGCTGTCGTTAATATACAGAACCGCCCGGGCATCAGTTTTTTTAAAACGTTTACCAAAATGCTCACAGACCGGTACTACCAATCGCTTGTGGTCAGAACCGATCTGCAGGAGCAGATGATCTATCAGAAAAATACCTCCACTTTAAGTTACCGGAATGTAGAACGTTCTTATAATTTCTTTACGCCCTCCTCCTCTCTTAATTATAATTACAACAGATTCAACAAATATAACCTGAACCTGGGACTGGGGCACAGCAGTTCAGCTACTGCACCTACTATTGATCAGTTGTATCCCATAAAAGATAGCATTAATATATACAATGTGATCGTTGGCAACCCCAATCTGAAATCAGCTTTTGGAAACAATTTTACATTCAATGCAAATTATAACAGCCAGAAATTCAGCTCCAGTAACAGCTATAATGCGGGGTTGACGCTTGCTTATACTATCTTAAAAAACGGCATCTCTGACAGCAGTATTTATACGGGCGGCGGCGGGCGTACCGCATACCTGATCAATATCGATCAAACAAAATCGTTCAGCGGTAACTTCAATGCCAATGCTTCTTTCAAACTGAAGAAAAACATGCTGCAGGTGGGTTACAGGGGCAGTTACCTCTCCGCTAACGCGCCGCAGTACATCAACAGCCTCCTTTCCTTTTACAAAAACCGCAGTCTTACCAACGCTGTAACCGCTTTTTACAGCATGCTGGATCTTTTTAATATCACACTTACCGAGTCCGTTTCCAATACGGTTACTGAACAATCGGGGCAGGAAAATCAACCACCTTCAAGATCCAGAACTTACAGTACCCGTGCCAATTTTAACGTAACCGTTCCCAAAGATTTTATAATAAGCAGCAATATTAATTTTCTGAATAATAGTTCAGCCAATAATCAATCTGTCAGCGCCGCTATCTGGAATGCTGCTGCCATCTATCGCTTTACAAAACAAAAACAGGCCGAAATAAAATTTTCTGCTTTTGATCTTCTCCGCCAGAATAAAAACATCCGGAATGCGGTTACTGCCAACTCCAATACCACTACCATTACCAATGGCCTGCAACAATTTTATATGCTGACATTGTCTTACTACCCAAGAAAATTTGGTGGTAAAGGGACGCGCGGTTCCGGCGGGCATCACAGAACAGGTACAGGACAAGGTAAAAGCACCAGGCCTTAGCGTTCTCTTACGCTGTTCAACGTGCCTCTAATACGTTCCACAAAGTGTTCAGGCAGCAGCTTCCGTTTATGAATATCCTGCTGGGGAATTATTCCTGTTTAGCCAGCTTTTCTGAATTCTCTGCGAACTGCAGCTGGTCAATAAATTCCTGTATATCGCCATTCATAAAGGCATCCAGGTTATAAGAGGTTAAATTAATCCGGTGATCCGTAACCCTTCCCTGGGGGTAGTTATAGGTTCTGATCTTTGCGCTCCGGTCTCCCGAGCTTACCAGGCTTTTCCGGTGACGGGAAATCTCTTCCTCCTGCTTGCGCACCTGCTCTTCATACAGTTTTGTACGCAACATCTGCATGGCTTTTTCGCGGTTGCCTAGCTGGGTCCGTTCTGTCTGGCAAATGACCACGGTACCCGTCGGAATATGCGTCAGCATCACCTTGGTTTCTACTTTATTCACATTCTGTCCTCCCGCGCCACCGCTTCGGGCAGTTTCCATTTTTACATCGCTTTCCCGCAGTTCAAAATCAATCTCATCTGCTTCCGGCATTACCGCAACAGTTGCTGCAGAAGTATGCACACGGCCCTGCGTTTCTGTATCAGGCACACGCTGTACCCGGTGCACACCGCTCTCAAACTTCAGGGTACCGTATACATCATCACCGGTAACCTCTAATTGTACTTCCTTATAGCCCCCCACAGTACCTTCACTTTCACCAAGCACTGCTGTTTTAAATCCATGCCGTTCGCAATATTTTATATACATGCGCAACAGATCGCCCGCAAACAGGCTTGCCTCGTCGCCCCCTGTGCCTGCCCGGATTTCCATGATCACATTCTTTTCATCCTGCGGGTCTTTAGGGATCAGCAATTGGCGGATGGCGGCCTCCATTTTTTCTTTTTGCGCTTCCAGCTCCGGCAGTTCCTCCTTGGCCAGCTCACGCAATTCCTCATCATCCCCATTCAGCGCTTCTTTATTGAAATCTAAATCATCCAATAATTTCTTATAGTCATTATAGGCGTTTACGATCTTTTCAAGACCGCGGTACTCTTTACTGGTAG
>DASVMC010000129.1:0-3099 GCA_036384555.1 Niabella sp.
ATCTTACTCAGGCCTTTATTATCGCAGCCGACATTACCACCCTGTACAATATATATAAGTCGATGGACGAAATGGTTGATTATCAAAATAAGTCATTTCAAATTCTATATAAATTTCCCTGGGCCGCCGGTTGGTTTTACCAAAAGCAAAGAGACGTTTATCAATCGGCCTCAGACATGGTGCGATTCATTTTGCTTATTGTAATGTCCTATGGAGATTTGAATAAAATGCAGGTTTCGTCAAGGGAAACTATTTTCCGGGAATTGAATACTCTTGTTGCAGTCCTTAGAGCAAAGTGCTACAGCTTATACCAGAAAATGAAGCAGGTAGAATTAGCACAACTCTATAAAAACTCAAAGCCATATGAATTCTTCAATAAGGACAAAGAAAAGGTTGAGGAGATTCTAAAAAACATAAAATCATTTTAATCCATAAAACAACAGTTATGTTGCCTTATAAAAAGAAACACGTTCAGCTTTTGTTCATCTACTACAAGATTAAGTTGAGAGGACATCTGATTAGTATCATGGAACCATTTGTAAACCGGTGTCAACAGGTAACAAACTTTTTTCGATACCCATTTTTGAAATTTCTCGGTCAGTCAAGGGCCTACCTAGAGGAGTCCGAGGAAGCTATTAAACGTATAATCGGCATCTTCTGTGCTATCATGCTTTTATCCGGTTATAAATCTTCCGCCCAATTTGTAACCTGGGTTTTCCATACAGATCTACCATTTACGCAATTAGAGAATACAGCATTTAAAGTCGCCTGGAACAATATGTATTCCGGGAAACTGAACGACATTAAAAATGATCGGGAAAAAACGTTGGCTTCCCTGATGGTGGTTGAGGAGGTTCAGCGTAATATATTTAAAACATTGTCCAATGTGGATGATGCCGTTAAGGATGGCAAGACAATGATAGCCATCGGAAAAAAGATTCCACTGATTTATTCAAATCTTCAAAAATCAGCAGGCCTAGCCGTCGGAAAACCCTATATGATTACAATAGTAGGGGATATGTATCGAACATTTTATGAGCGAATTTTAAAACTCACAGACTATCTCTACACTTTTGTTTTGAGCAGTGATGAAAAAATTTTGATTGATCCAGTCCGGAGACACCAGTTCGTATATGAAATATATAGCGAACTCAGCGTTTTGTATCAATTGTCCAACTCAATTGTTAACCAATACCAATTACACAACCTCCAGGACGCCATAGATAAAATCGTTCCTCTGTCTACGTTTTATAATGTCGATAAAATGCTGGTAAATGACGTAATCAGAAAAATTAAACTTTTTTAAAATAATACACCTATGAAAACCCTTTTATTCGGCATCATCGCGATGCTGATGTCATCGTGTTCAATTTTTGCTCAATTCACCTATGACATCGTACAAGACAAGCCCAACAACGGTCAACTTAAACGAATGGTCTTTATTAAATGGAACGATTGGAAACCTGATCCTGGTACCATCCTGGGTATACCCAAAAATGCCCAGGGATACTTGTTCTGGCGCGTTCTTAACCGATCCTATTATAAAGGCGAAGACAGGAGGCCCTACCGCCTACCCGATGGCCCCTTTATTAAAAACTACGCTGATTTAAATATTCAGGAGCGCTCGGATCAGAAAATTACTGATACTACTGAAAAGATCCGCAACACCCATGCAGCAACCTACTTAAACATGAGTGGCGGGACAACCGATCTCCCTTATAATCTATTCTTCAAAAAAAAGTTTGAGGAGGTTTATGGGCAGGTGGATGAATGGCTTCAGGGTATGCGAACTGAATCGCCGAAAGCCTATGATGCAGCATCGAAATCTCCCTATTTTCAAAAATTTCTTGAATACCTGGAGGTAACGAAGGATCGGGTTCAGGCGATCCACGAATCCTTTGTAGATAAAGGGGTCCGATTGGAGGCGTACTCCAAAATATATAAGGAATTAGGTGAGAAATATAATGTTATCAGTCATTACCTGGCCGGGCAGGTTATGCTCTCAAAATTTCCAACGCCCACTGACCTAAAAAAAAATACCACAGTCCCTGTCTTTAACCGGGATAAGGAAATTGTCCGCCATATTCTAATCAATTTCAAATTTTAGATATGGCACTACTTGATACATTAAATCCCTTTTGGGACGAAAATATACTAACGCTGATAGAGGGTATCAAATCTATGCTGCCATCATCACCTGTTGCCGGAGTAGCCAGGTCTGTTGCTGCAGTCCTTTCGCTAATATGGCTTTCAGTAAGAGCCTATGCAATGATTGTGGGGGAAGGCAAATTAGAAGTAATGCCGCTATTCCGGCCCTTTATTATTACAATGGTCATTATCAATTTCGGGCTTTACACCGCCCTTGCAGATATGCCGGGTAAGGCTGCCGGTAATGCTTCAAAAGTACAATTTCAGGCAAATGCGCAATTAACACAAGAACTACTCGATCAGAAAGAAAAGCTAATCGATGAACTCTTTGTCACTGTGCTTGAAAACACCAACGAAATCCGGAAACTATATTATGATGCGGACGCTGATAATTCAACCTGGTCAGATGTAAAAAATACAGTCAGTCTGGGAACCAGGGAGGCTTTATTAAACTTGGATGCCAGTATTACCGTTTATGAGCAATTGTTTTGGATAAAGGTATCTATCTGGCTGCAAAACTTCATTATGTGGATCGTTCTGGGTATTTTTAAGGGGGTATGCTACTGCATATTTTTCATTGAACTTATTCTGCTTCATATATTGGTTATTCTTGGGCCGCTATCATTTGCCTTCAGCATTGCAGGGGCATTTAAGGACTCCTGGGTAACCTGGACCGCCCGTTACATCAGTGTAAGCTTCTACACCTTTATAGGCTTTGTCGTATTGAATATAAGTATCGCGATCATCATGTATGGATTGCACCAGGAAATCGACCGGTTGACACAGGTTTTGGCAATTAAGGACTATAAAGAGCTATTTATTAAGGCGGTTAATCACACTGATAATTTTATTGGGTTTCTTTTCATAGCTATTGTTGTAGCCATTGCAGGTATACTCGCTGTTCCGGTCATTACCACATGGATCATCCAGACTGCCGGTGCAGGAAACGCG
>DASVMC010000130.1:0-4718 GCA_036384555.1 Niabella sp.
TTAGATGTTAAAAACCGCGTACAGGAAAAATTTTATGAGCGGCATGCAGTATTGGCAAAAGATCCCGATTTTTCCTCCGATAATATCAAAAAGAATAACCTGCCAAAATATGCCCGGGATTTTACCATTGTTTATAACAAAGCCTGGGCCGGCCATGGAGGCCTGAAGCAAATGGAAGAGCGGGTCGCCATAAAGATGTTCCAGAATATGAAAGCTGTTCTGGATGAACGTATTTGCTGGCTGATCTACTACAAAGAAGAACCCATCGGCATCTGGCTGAACCTGCCTGATCTAAACCAATGGTTCAAGCTCCTGAAGGGAAAGTTCGGGCTGCTGGACAAGTTAAAATTCCTGTGGTACAAACGAACCAAGCCCTGTAATAAATTTGTGGGGCTGGTATTTGGTATTGTGCCCGAGTTCCAGGGTAAAGGCGCTGATGCCTATATGATCATAGAAGGTTGTAAACTGATCCAGAACCTGACGATTAAAAACGGGAAATACCTCATTGGCACCCCTATCTATGATCAGTATGAAATGCAATGGATCGGTGAATTTAATCCTAAGATGATCAACGTAGCAGAATCCCTGGGTACTTACCGCAGTCGCAGACTGACGACTTACCGCTATAATTTTGACAGGGAGAAAGAATTCAGAATGCACCCCATACTATAAAAAAGGGCCGGTATTCCCGGCCCTGTACTACTATTTTACCAATGACTATTTACCGGTTGCAATTTGCGGTCCAGGTATTACTGGTACCATCTTTTTTCACCAGTATTGTCAGTTTGCTGGCATCAATTGATATGGTCCCTGTATACCCATTAACGGTACCTATATAACCCTGATCACCTTTTGAAATCTGTACATTGGTAATAGGATCAATCCCGTCAGAAAATTTAAAATCATACCGATCGCCTACTTTGGTTACAAACACAGAGCCGTTAGAATTAGAAATATCTTTATCTCCGTGATACGACACACTCCCCTTATAAGTTCCTGCAAAAAGATCATTATCCGCAGGATTATCATTTTTACTGCAGGACGCAAAAACAACCGTTGCCGCAATCAGCATCAGGCTTAAAAATTTGAAAACAGATTTCATAGAATTTGATTTTTGATTAAAGAATGAATAATAACACCTCTAAAACAAGCACAATGCCAAATATGGGAAACCCAACAACGGAGGTTGTTAAAACCTGGGTAAAAAGTGTTAAGAAACAATCAATGAAGGTTTTAATACACTGATCCTGTTTCCAAAAGCAGATTGCTGTATTTTTCCTTCTTTGTTCCTATCTTCATAAAAAATTGCTTGAATACCCGCTGATCAGATACTTCTGATCAATAATAATAATAAGATAATTCCATTGGCTCAAAAGAACTGTCAATGCAGTTTATTTTTGACCGTAAAAAAATTGACGTATGGATGGTTTAATACCCGACATTCAGAAGGGAGACATAGAGGCTTTTAAGCTGGTTTATGATCATTTTCATGAAAAACTCTATTTCTATATAGTAAAGAATTCCGGCTCTGCCTATATAGCGGAGGAGATCGTGCAAACCACTTTTATAAAGCTATGGGAAAAACGATCAGCGCTATCCGTACAGCATGCATTATCCAGCCAGGTTTTCAGAATTGCAAAAAGCCTGTTGCTGGACCACTTAAGAAAAGCCTACCGGGAGGAAAAATACAAAGTTGTTGCCCGGCACACCCTTTCCAATACAGAAGACGGTGAGGGTAAAATCATTGCTAAAGAGCACCTGGCGCTGATCCATGAAACGATCGAACACCTGCCCCCGATGCGAAAAAAAATATTTAAACTAAGCCGGGTAGACGGCTTATCCTATAAAGAGATCGCAGAAAAAATGTCCTTATCCCCTAAAACCGTAGAAAACCATATTTTATTGGGACTTAAGCAATTAAAAGCCATTTCACTAGCCATTATCCTATTGTCCTGTCAGCGTTAAGTAACAGGTTCACTTAACGTCTGTTAATAAATTGTTACCCCGTTAGGGGTATTTGCATTTCTGATCGAATAATACATATATGAATGATCGCCAGATAAGGAACTATTTTCAGAATAAATGCTCTGATGAAGAAGCAGCTCAGGTGATTGAGTACCTGAGAAGCAATCCGGAACTATTAGATAAATATATGACGGAATATAGCTGGCAACATTTTCAGCCAACGGAGCGATGGCTGCGGGGCAAAACGATCTGGCTCAATATTCTTGAAACTATAAAACCTGCTCAAGTAAAAAGACGGAAGCGTTTTTTTTGGGCAGCAGCGGCTGTTTGCTGTTTTATAATCGGCTCAGCCCTGTTTTTTATCTATCAGCGTCCAGGCAATACCGCCCCTGGTAAACCCGGCAATATTGCACGAACCGCGCCCGCAAATCATATTATAAGAAACGATGGCAAGCAAAATATGCGATTTACCTTACCGGATAGTTCTTTGGTAACACTATGCCCCAACAGTTCTCTTAGCTTTCCGGAAGTATTCAATACCGGCAAAAGAGATGTATTGCTGAAGGGAACCGCTATGTTCAGTGTTTATAAAGATAAAAAAAGGCCCTTCTCTGTGTTTGCAGGGCAAACGGTAACCACCGCCCTGGGAACTGTTTTCTGGGTGCACCAGAAAGCCGGTTCAACAGAAGTAAAAGTCCGTTTACTGGAAGGAAAAGTTGTGATCAGAAAAGTAACAAAGGACACAATCGGCCGCACACTGGCCGTGCTGACGCCAGGCACGGAATACGTTACAGCATCATCAGCAGGTGCGTATGAAAAGCAGAAAAGATCCATACCCGTTCAAAGAATGATACACCCGATAACATTTGACAAAGTTGCCCTGGGAACCGTATTGGACAGCATACAGTACATGATGCAGGTCCGTATTGACTATCCCAAAAACAAGTTTACTACTATTTATACAGGTGCATTCGATCCTTCAAAAGTTTCGGTAGAAAGCTTTTTAAAGGAATTGTGCCTGCTTAACGGTTGGACGATGAAGCAATTAAATAATAACCAATACAAAATGGAACTATCTAAAAAGGATTAATACCAATAGTTATAATTACTGGCTTTTCTATTAACGTTTTAAAAGCGTAATGGCTGTTTAATGCCCCTACATTATCAAAAAAAATAAAATTTTATGAAAAGAAAACTTCATTCAGGCTTTCTTATCTTATTGGTGGCTTGCTGTATTCATGGTGCCGGGCAAAACACGGTAACAGGCATTGTCAAGAATGAGAAAGAGGAACCTTTAGCTGGAGCAACGATCCGGGCAATCCTGGAATCTACGGGTAAAGCGCATAGCAATGCAACTAACGAAAACGGCGTCTTCCGTTTTTCTTCCCTTCCCACAGGTACCTATCGTTTCATTATCAGCTATGTTGGACTGGAACCGGACACTTTAAAAAATTATGTGCTGGAAAGCAATTCCAACGTTTCACTTTCTGTTACCCTGAAAGAAGCGGTCAAAAAAATGGACGACATCGTTGTTATCGGATATGGTACCACGCGCAAACAGGACCTGTCTGCAGCGGTGGCAACCGTTCCCAATATGGAACAGATAAAAGACCGGCCTGTGCAGGACATTGCGAACATGATGCAGGGCCAGGTACCCGGCGTTACTGTGGTAAGTAACGGTGGACATCCGGGTCAGACGCCTAATGTAACGATCCGGGGTGTTGGTTCCAAAGGTGCAGAGAACGTGTTATATGTTGTGGACGGAGTTCCCGGAGCACCTTATAATCCTGCAGACGTAGTATCCGTATCCATACTTAAGGACGCCGCATCAGCAGCTATTTACGGTGCCTTTTCCGGTTCTGCAGGCGTTATACTGATCACTACGCGCCAGGCATCCAAAGGAGCGCCCAGCATCCAGTACGACGGTTTTACGGGAGTGAAATCGGCATGGAGGCTGCCGCAGTCACTCAATGCGGCTGATGAAGCAAAAGTGGCCAACCTGGCTTATACCAATGCAGGAATGACGCCCCTGGATGGCTGGGACATTACCAAAAACCCGGATGCCCAAACTACAAGAACAGACTGGATGAATGCCATATTCCGCAATGCGGTAACACAACGCCATACCGTCACCTTCAATGCAGGCACTGAAAAATTCTCAACGCTTTTCCAGGGCCGTTATGAAAACAACCAGGGAACGCTGCTCAACACATACAACAAGAATCTTTCCTTAAGATTTAACGCTTCCTACAAGTTCAACAACCATATCAGTTTTAAACAGGAACTCTTCTGGAACAATAATGACAGCAGGGATGCGGAAACATCCAGCGGGTACAGCGGCGTTATCCTGTCGGCTATTTATATGCCCAGATCCGCTACGGTTTATTATCCTGACGGAAGTTTCGGCGGTGTCGGGCCCCGCAACTCGCAATACCTGGGCATCTTTGGAGATGCGATCAATCCGGTTGCAACGCTGCTGAGAAACCAGCCTTATAACAAAACCAACAATGTTCTTTCCGTATCTGAATTCAGGTTCACGGGTATTCTTCCGGGACTGGATTTTATATCGCGGTTCTCTTATAATCAATCGAACTGGTTGAATAAAACTTTTGTGCCCAAGCGCACTGAGCCCGGCAAGCCCAACGAGCAGAACTCGCTTTCCTATTCTACCAATAAAAACTACAACTGGCTGTGGGAAAACACCGCCAACTATAACAAAAAAATAAACCGGCACAATATCGGCGCCATGCTTT
>DASVMC010000131.1:0-3585 GCA_036384555.1 Niabella sp.
ATACGAACCGGCTCCGGTTAATGCAAGCGGTGAAATAGCAGGCATCGTGAAAAAAGCGGTCGCAGAAGCCTTACCTGCTGCTGTTGCGGCGGAAAGTGACCGGATCGCCCGGATTCGGCAACTGACTGCGGAACTGGAAACTTTGGGCGGAACAATTCCTGAAGTTGCAAAAAAGGCTGTTGAAGCCGCTGAAGAAAGCGAAAAAAAGGACCCGATTTGGGATGCGCATTCAACTGCTTCCGGTGCCGGTGATGTTGATCCATTTGAGGTCGTGTTGCAAAACGACTAAGTTTTAAAATTCTTCGGGACTAGTCCCTGTCTTACGTACAGACCCGGTATTTTTATACTGGGTTTTTTGTTGGTTATTCAGGCCGGGGGTGCCTACCTTCAGTCTTTCAAAAGTTACGAATCTTTAAACTTACGTACCCTAAACGTGACTTTTACAAATAGTAAAACCAATGAAACCCTTTACTGTATTGAGTTTTAACAAAAAATTATTATACCCGTACGCGGTACTAAAAAAGAGGATTCTCAATTTTTATTGAAATCCTCTTTTTTATTGCTTTCCGGTTTTCAGGACACTTCTATACAGCCCCGCCCTATTCCTTCTAAAACGAGGCGGCGCCAATTATATAACACCGCCGGTTCAGACTGCCGGCGGATGAAAATGCTGTTTGATAAAACGAATATTCAGTGCTGTTTCTTTAATGCACTTTTCAAAATCCCCATGCTCGGTTTCAAACATTAACCATCCCTCGTATTTGATCTCTGTAAGCGCGCGGAACGCCCCGGCCCAGTCTACCCGCCATTGGTCCGACAAGAGCTTTCCGTTGTTCTTAACATGTATGGCTGCCAGACGCTCTTTGCCCAAAAGCCGGATGCCATCAACTACCTGTTCACCATACCCGTACTGGAACATGTTGTCAAGGTCATAGTATACCTGAATATTGGGAACCCCGATCAGATCAACCAGTTTTTTATTATCAGCCGGGCTCAGTGAATTTTCCAGTCCCAGGATGATTCCGGCTTCCGCAGCCGCAGGCGCTACCTGTTTTAAAGTAGCAACAACAGGGCCATACGATTTTTCGCTGGACATATCAGGTGCGCTGTTACTAAAAAATGCAATAAGCATTACCCGGGCACCCAGCAATTCCGTTGCATGAATGGCTTTTAAAAGCTCCGATGCGGCATCGCTCCCCCAGGGCCGGGTGAACCAAACGCCTGCTGTACTGGGCACCATCAGTCCCCATTTTTGCGATTCCGCTTTATACGTCCTTACTACATTTAAATCCGACATATTCGGTTTTCCAGTGGCTACCTGTAACTCCACACCGGTAATCTCTGCAATATGACGGGCAGCTTTAAAGGTATCAAAATCAGCCACCATATTTTTCCGTGTTCCATCGGGGGCTGGAATGCTGGCTTGCCGGATCCCGATCTTATACGGTAACCGGTCTGCTGAATTGGTTGCTGCTACTCCTTCCTCTCCGATATTTCTTCCTGCCAGCCCGGACAAGCCGATGCCGGCAGTGCCCCATATACCTGTTTTAATAAAATTCCGCCGTGTATGATTTTTACTGGGATGCATTTTCTATTTTATTATTACTGAATTATTATAAAGCCGCTGTATGCATTTCTTTTTTCAACAACTTAAATCCCTGCTTTTGCAAGACCAATCGTTCTTATCCCCTAAAGATATGTATTTTAACGGTTTGAGGGAGTATTTTAACAGCTGGTGCTTCGCTGTATTTACCCAATACTCCTATTGCCCGGTATTGACCGGTGTATTTAAAGACCGCCGGAATGCGGAGGGTGTAGTGCCCGTGCTCTTTTTAAAAAATTTTACAAAATTGGTCATTTCCTTAAATCCCAATTGATCTGCAATTTCTTTTATAACAAGATCTTCATAAGTCAACCGTCGTTTAATTTCCAGCATCAGTCTGTCCATCAGCCATTTTTTAGGCGTACTTCGTTCTGTTTTGGCAAAAGCACTTTCCAGTGCCCGGCGGGTAACGTTTAATTGTTGTGCATAATAGGCTACCGGCCATTGCTCATGGAGGTGTTTATCTGCCAGATTCTTAAAGCGGAGCGTTAACAGGTTGTTGACCGGAGAAGCTAACCTCTTTTGAAGCGGTTTATACTTAATATCAGCAATAACTATCATATTGACCAGGTAATTATGCAACATCAACTCCTGTAAATTATGCATGGGCTCTTTCTGTTCTGCGATGATCCGTTCGAACAACATCCTGAGCTCTTCAAACCGGTCATCCGTATCAAAGTAAGGTGGCTGCAATGGATCGCTAAACAAGGTCATTTTTTGCAGGAACTGCCGGTAAAAATCGGTGCGGCAAAAAAATTCTTCCGTAAACATCAGCGCATACCCATCATAGTTCTCAGCGGGGTCAAAGTTATGCACCCAGCCTTTTGAAACAAACACCATACGGCCCCGCTTTATTGCTATATTATTGAAGTCGACCTGGTGAATGCCACTTCCACCCGTATACAGATGCAATGCATAAAAACTGACGCGATGTGGAGTATGCAGCCGTTGCGGAATATATCGCAAAAGTTCAGGAATCGTTATCGCATAAACAGGATGATTTTTTGCGGGAGTAGAATTATAATGAAATACTTCTGCTTTCTTCATACACTTTAAGACCCATTCATTAAAAAGTAAATGCAGTCATCTTTTATATATTTAAAATTAATCGTTGATCTTCCTGTTCAGGACCTTAAAAAATCATGCCATAAGTGTGCAGTTATAGCTTGCCGGCTTCATCTATAACAAACAAATGACATAATATTATAAAATATATACTTTCGTTTTAAAAGTGTATTATAATTAATTAAAATCTTGTCACGATTTTTATAATACTCTTTTTAAAGCAGGGTTACAAACAAGTTAGTTGCAGGTGCTGTACAATTTCTTTTTCTGGAAAAACATCGTTAGAATATTTATAGCTTTTATCATAGTTTTTATAAATCCAGACTGAAACCTTTCTTTACCTTGCATGCAGAACCAGTTCCCTAATGATCCCTAAACAATTTTTAAAAGCAGTAAGCAATTATTATTACTCCAGGGTATTTTGCTGGCCCTGTTAAGTTTCTAATAGCAATCAAGCTATAAAACCTGTTATAGCAGAATGGCTTTTTGCTATTCCGTGGTGAAGCGCTGAAGTCACTCATCTAAGCAGCTATCATGTACATCTCTATAGTATATAATCCGAATGACCACCAGCTATAATAATATGTATACCTTCATGCATCATACTAACAGTAATATTTTACCGGCCCAAACGGGCTGTAATTATCTGGATATAATAATAAATGTCTTTTCAGTAATTGAAGTGTCCCCGGCCAGGTATACCGGTAAGGATTACCCGGTGAAAAACGTGTTCCCGCTAAGCGAACGCAACAATATCAATGGCATGGTTCAAACAACAAGGCGCAGTCAAAATAAATACTATTATCATACAACTCCTTTTACTTGCCCGTTTAATAACGCAGTATTACTTTCTGAAAAACCCGGAGGCCGATGGGTGACCTCCAGTAATACAGTTATGGGTTCTTCTGCATGGATCC